>ASNI01000053.1 GCA_000404785.1 Cloacimonetes bacterium SCGC AAA252-N17 | reverse complement strand
TACTTCTTCATTATTGCAACAAACTTATCCTTTTTTGTAAGTTTGTTGCAATAAAAACTTGAACCTAAGTAATAAAAAAACTTTAACTCATAGCCCTCCGGACCAGTTCAGAGGGCTTTTTATAATCGAATTCTACTGAATTCCGTTTCCAATCAATCTAAACGAATATAATATTTTCATACAAAAATTGACCAATCTTAAGAGAAACAAATAATGCTCAAAAAAGAAATTCAGATTTAGGTTTCAGCATAAAATATTTGTTTAAATCATGAACTCGGCTATTTTTTAAATAATGAAAAATCATTTTGATAAATTCAAAATCCGAAAGGTGATCCAGCTTGCTTCTCTCGGCATATCTGTATCATTATTCGTATTGCTCATACAAGGAACCTTGGCAACAGCACACGAGTACTGTCCTTATGCGTCCGTCTGCTTTGGTGTTTGGAAGATCGGGGCAAAATTCGCGCCCTTCCTTTTTCCTGCTGCTGTTATTGTTGGAGCTGCAATTGCATTTAGTTCGTTATTTTTCGGAAGATGGTTTTGTGGGTATGTGTGCCCCATCGGAACTATTCAGGAACTTATATACTCTACAAAAAAGTCAAAGAAAAAGTTTGATCAATTAATTCCCTACAAAATTCACAAAGTCATGATTTTTTTTAAATATATAATATTCCTATTTACTGCAATTACAGCTTTTTTTGGAGCTCAGTATCTTTATATGAAATTTTGTCCCGTTCTTGCGATAGCACATATTCAAAATATTACTATTGCCGGAATTGTAGTGCTTGCTATAATAATATTTTTAGGATATTTCGTTGAGCGTTTCTGGTGCAGATACCTTTGTCCTTATGCTGCACTGATGAATATTTTTCAGAAAATCGCAGACATTATCGGCATAAAAAGATATAAGATATTCAGGAATATTCACACAAGTATTAACTGTTTTAATTGCCTGAATTATTGCCCTATGAACATTGACATCGGGTACAATGAAAAAATATCTGACATTAATTGTATTAAGTGTCTGAGTTGTGTGCGTCAGTGCTCAAAATCAGATATAGAGAAAAGTAAATGTATTTATAGAGATTGATGTTTGAAGGGTTTAATATGAAAAAAATATATTCAATGATCATACTTATTGTTCTGATCGGGGTAACTCTTTTTCTTTACTCACAAACAGTCAATAAGGTGTACGAAGTAGATGCATCAAAATGTGTCGGCTGCACGATCTGTGTGCGTAGCGGGAAGTGTCCGACTAATGCGATAGAGATGAAGAACGGGAAAGCGGTCATTGATTCAAGCAAGTGCATTGGCTGTGGAATTTGTGCAAAAAAATGTCCTTTTGCAGCAATTCATGAAGTTGAGTTTGCGGACAGCACTGCCCAAATGGACGAAGAAAAAGTACCCGAAGTAGCTGATTCCACTGAAGTTGCGCAGCAGGTCTTTATGGTTGATGTCGATGCATGTATCGGGTGTAAGATATGTGTTCGCAAGTGCCCCGTACAGGCGATCACGATGAAAGATGGGAAAGCAGTGATTGACACACAAGCAAATGTATTAACTGTGGCATCTGTGCAGATGTACGCCCAGTAAAAGCAATACACAAAACTGATGAAAAAAAGTAAGAAATATTCATTATATATTCTCGCTATTGTTTCTTTATTATTCATCCTTCTGCACTGTTCGGATAAAACAAAAAAGCTTCTCATCTATGATGGTGATGTCCGGATCGAGTACTCACGCTGCACCGGTTGTCCTATCGCTGTCATTTTCAGGATAATCATGTGATTCCTGAAGTCAATGCACATTCCTATGGGATCGATGTACTTTTTTAGAATATGTTGAAAATACTTGCAGAAGGATTCATGCTGGGGCTCGCAACCGGCTCCGTGTGTCTTGTGACCTGTGCTCCCATATATCTGCCATATCTGCTTTCTGAAGAACGCAAGTTGATAAAAAGCATTGGTGTTATCGCAGAAATATCTGCTGGAAGATTTTTTTCATATATTGCCTTTGGCGCTATTGCCGGTTACGTAGGCGCGAATATTTCACAGATAAATAGAACACTTTTTACTTCCATTGCATACATTCTACTCTCAATTTATTTGATCCTTTCTGCAGTTCGTGCCAGACAGCATGATAGGAAGTGTCATGTTCCAAAATTTGCAAATATTACAAAAAATGCCTTTATTTTGGGAATTCTTACCGGAATAAGCTTCTGTCCTCCATTTCTAATTGCTATTTCAAAGGCAGTAAATCTTGGAGGAGTTGTCAGTGGCATGATGCTCTTTCTCGGATTTTTCGCAGGCACGACGCTCTATCTCATACCGATAGCATTTATCGGGCAGCTATCCCGAATTCAGATAATGAAAAAGATCGGACAGGTTGCTTCTCTGGTCATAGCAGCATGGTTTATTTTCAGTGGTATAAGAGGATTGATCCAACTAAATAAGCAACATAGCTACGCAGAAATCCAGCTAACAGGCAATGAGCGGTTAGTAGATGTCTTCGCACCTGATCAACAAATAATAATTTTATCTTCTGATGAAAATGCTGAGTATTTTATGTCTTTGCAGGATTCCTTTAAACTGCGAAATAAACAACATGTCCTTTTTCTGCAGAATAACGCAGAATCTGTGGATTCATTACTAAAATACGAAAAGAGTATCGTGTTTTATGATAAGGGAATTGATGGTGAAAAATTCAAATCCCTTCTTCAAAATTTTGATGTATTCTATATCGAGAAAAACTATCCGATCAGCCGAATGCTAACTTTTTTGAATAAATTTACCTTTAAAACAGAGACAACCCTTCAGTGGGATTTCAAAGAACAGTAATTACAAATACTGCATCATTTTTTCATTTTTGACCTGACCGTAAAGCTCGATATAGGGCTTCACAGGGCTTGAAATGATCTTGGGAAAAAGTACTTCTTCGATCTGGAAGAACCCGGCAGACTGAGACATTTCTATCAAAATTTTAATAGGTTTCTTATTTCCCGGAAGGATGTTCACTTTTTGAATTGAGCTTGCAGAATACTTATGAATATCTCCTACTCGCGGTTGCTGAGAGAGGAGTGTAGTGATGCGTGAGCGCCCTTTTTCCATATCACAGCCATCACCGATGAGAACAAGACCTGCTTCAAGAGAATAGACCTTTTCTGTAGCCATATGCCCGAAGATGCCTTCTATGATCATAGCTTTCAAAATTGTTTTTTTGTGGATGTTATCCTTATAGACCACATCGAGAATGCGCCGGATGATCGGCTCAGCAAAGATAATTCCAATAATTTCATGATGATCGCGAGTTGCGGTCATACCTACATCGTGAAGAAGTGATGCGGTCAGCACACATACTTCACTATCCTCATGAGTGCCAAGCTTTTCTGCTTCAAGATTGAACTTGATGCCTGCATCATGAAGTAGATCAAACATAATGAGCGCATTCAAAGCCGCAGTTCTCATATGGACAGGACCATGGTCATTGAAACCGAGCCGCTTTATTGAAACAGTGTTCGCATAATCCTGGAGTGCTTGTATCTCAGGGTCATTAAAAATATAGTTCGCTACTTCAGTTGATTTCCCTTCAAGGTGAGAAAGGATCGCCTTTTCAAGAGCTATTTGTTTATGAGTTTTCTTAAACATAATAAGTTATCTTTTCCATTTATTTTTTTTCATTGATAGTTTAGTGTTTATGCAAATCGTGTCAATAAGATTGTGATGAGTAAGTGCTATATTTGAAAAATTAAGTAGAAACCTGATATGTTTTATTATCCCAAATAGTTAGTTGTTTTAATCCAAAATCAATTTCATTAAAAGGTTCAAAATTTAGAATGATTGCTTCTTTTATTGAATTACGATTTATTTCTTTAGCTCCAATATGATAAAAATGTTCTCTTGTTAATATTTTAAATTTACTCCACAGTTTTTCAATATTTGGATTTTTTCTATACTTATTACTGTGCCAGGTGGAGAGAATAAAATTGGTTTTTAATGATTTTAATAATTCATATAATTTTAATTCACTACTTTCGTTCCAGGAATTGTAATAATCAACATGTCTTCCATAATATGGAGGATCACAATATATGAAGTCGTTAGATTTTGCGGAAGTGATAATCGCTTCAAAATCTTTATTCGTGAATTTCCATGAATTTTTTTGTATAATAAACTGAATTGCTGAAACTTGATTCACTATTTTTGTTATATAGCTTTTTGAAAATCTATTTGGTTTTTTACAAAAAGGTATATTAAATAACCCGTGGGAATTAAATCTCATTACACCATTAAATCCGGCTCTGGATAAAAAGAGAAAATCAAGCGGATCATGTTTAGCATTAAAGCGATCCCTGATTTTATAATAATGAGACTCACCCTTTGTGCTTAAAAAGTAGCCCTCTTTTTCCAAGTATTCCCTAATGATGAATTCATTAATTAAATTTGATTGCAAGGATATATAAAAATTTATTATATGTGGATTTATATCGTTCATGAGTGCATGTCTAGCTCCAGAATTAAAACCAACTACACCTGATCCCAAAAAAGGTTCGACCCAAGTTGATTCTTTATGCAGTATTGAATTGGATAATATCCATTGAACCAATTTTGTTTTAATTCCCTGACATTTAATTGGAGGAATTGTAACTTTATCTAGGAATTTTGGCAATATATAGTCATTCATAATGCTTAATAATTTTTCCAGTAAGTATCAAATTTCTCTTTCGATGAAAATCCTTTGTCTCCGTTTTGGAAATCTTCAACTGTATTACTTTTTATCGATCCAATGTTGGTTGTATTTCCACTTCCAGGTTTTCTTCCGGCAATTTTATATTTCTTTTGAACAAAGTATTCAATGTTACTAAATGGTGATTTAAGTTGAGATGCTTCTATTACTTGTTTTATTTCTGTAATTTTGCATTCAGGATTTCTTGAATATAAAAAACCAATGATCCAATGCTCTTTATATTCATGATAAGGATAAAGTATATTTTTCTTGCCTTTGGGATCACGAAGATAGGACTTGTAAGAGCCAAGTGTGTAGCTGAAATTTTTTACACTTCCGTTTTTATTATATTTTCTATACGTTGACTTAACCTCAACAGCAATTTTTTTTGTATCATCTTGTTTTCTGAATAGTGTAAAATCCGGATATGCTGTTTGAGATGATTTTTCAACGAAAAGATCATTTTTCTCTGCAATTTTCATAACTATAGGTTCACAAAAAATTTCAAACATACCAGATAATATTTTTGAGTCATATGAAAGCGTATAGACTTTTGACTGTTTGGTCAAAATACCTACCAAGCCCCACTCTAATCCATCTGGGTATTGTTCTGAAATAATTTTATTGAACTCCGATATAAAATTCATTTTAACCAACTTCTTGTTTATATTCTCATCACAAGAATGAAATACTTGTTATATTTTTGTCAAAAAAAATTAATAAAATTTAAAGGTTTTATATTGAACAAAGGAGTATCATGCTTTTAAAATATTTTTTACTGGCTTTGTTTAGGATTGATGATAAGTTTAAAGGAGTGATTAATGTTCCTATTTTTGTTTCAAGTTTAACGATAATAATAGGAATGCTCTTCGCTTTGGGAGCATTCCTATTTATGTAAATATTTATCTGTTTATTCGGTTATCTTTTTGCCTTTCTTGTAAGAAATCCTTTCCACCCAAGAATAGATCGTAGGAATAATAAGAAGCGTAAATAGTGTTGCAGTAATAAGTCCGCCAATGACTGCAATCGCAAGAGGAGAACGCATTTCTGAGCCCTGCCCGGTACTTATTGCCATTGGCAGCATGCCACCAATGGTCGTTATCGCAGTGATAAGCACGGGACGCATTCTGTCAGAACCTGCCTGTACGATGGCTTCCTGCGGTTTCAGTCCCTCTCTGCGAAGCTGATTGATATGATCTACAAGCACGATACCATTATTTACCACAATACCGGATAGCACAATAATTCCCACAAAGGTTATCGCGCTCAGCGTCGTGCCTGTAGCGACAAGCATGTATATCACACCGATATAGGCAAGAGGGAGCGTGAACATGATCACAAAGGGCTGTCTGAAGGATTCGAATTGTGACGCAAGGATCACATAAACAAGGAGTGCGGCAAGAAGCAGTGCATAGAAGAGCGTAATGAAGCTTTCCTTCATGTCTTCATAAGCACCACCATATTCTATAAAGTAGCCAACAGGGAGATTATCTGTTATGCTTTGAAGTTCTTTCTTGATCTCCTGAACGGTGGTGTTCAGGTCTTTACCCGAAAGGTCTGCAGTAATCGTTACTTTTCTGGTTTGATGTTCTCGTGAGATTGTCAAAGGTCCTTCACCCAAATCCCAATTTGCGACTTGCTTAAGCGGAACAGAGAATCCCATCGGTGAAGTAAGCGTAATTTCTTCAAGGTCTTTAATGCTGTTTCTGTTGGGTTTATCATATCGAACGAGAATTTCAATTTCATCACCTGCTTCGCGGAAAATACTGGCAATTCTACCGTAAGTTGCGGTGCGGATCGAAGACTCGATCTGTGCGGTTGTTAATCCATAACGAAATGCCTTGTCTCTATTTATGTGGATATGCAGTTCCGGCTTTGCCTGTTTGTAAGTATTTTGTACATCTACAATGTCGGGAATTGCCGAGATTTTTTCTTCAACCTGTCTGCTTATCTTGCGAAGATAATCAAGGTCCTTGCCAAATATTTTGATAGAGATCGGAGCGCCAGACCCGCCCATCATTTCGCCGGACATATCCATGAACGTGATTTGAACATCCTCGAGATGCGGGAGCTTTTTTCGTATGGTCTCTTTTATCTGCTCAGAGCTGATATCTCTTTCTTCTTTATAGCATATTCTAAAGAATATTTGTGCTTCATTTGAACCCTGAGGATTTGTCGGATCTGCTGCTGCCATACCTTCTGTCATTGCGCCTGTCGCAGACATGATATCTACAACTTCGGGCATACTCTGGATTATTGCTTCCATCTCTTTGACGAGGGCGCTCGTTTGCTCTAAACTCGTTCCCACAGGTGCTTTAACACTGATCACCTGCATGGGCATATCGGACTTTGGCATGAATTCAGCACCTATAAATGGGATGAGGACAACAGCCAGCACAAAGAAGGCGAGTGTAATGAGGATTATTTTCCCGCGATGATGAAGCGACCAGCGAAGCGCTTTCAAATAGAAATTTCTTATCTTAATGAATATTTTGCCAGTTGCCTGCCGGTATTCTTCACCGGACGCACGTTTCTTAAAGATGACCGATGCAAGCATTGGAACAATAGTGAGTGCAACAAACAGAGAAGCAAAAAGCGAAAATGCAACTGTGAGTGCGAGTCCACGAACGAGCTGACCGGTAAATCCTCCCGCGAAGATCATGGGAACAAATACAGCAACTGTAGTCAGCGTGGACGCCATGATCGCCATACCTACCTGAGATGCACCGATCTTTGCTGCCTCGAAGCGTTTCATGCCCTTTTCCAAATGCCTGTAGATGTTCTCTATTACAACAATTGAGTTATCCACAAGCATTCCAACCCCCAGTGCCAGACCCCCAAGCGTCATGATGTTAAGAGTATATTTTGCCAAATAGAGTGGAATGAATGTTGCAATGATAGAGATTGGGATAGCAAGTGAGATGATCAGAGTTGGACGCCAATTTCTTAGGAATAAGAACATGATCAAAATCGCAATGATGCCGCCGTAAATTACAGTATTGACTGTTTTCGTAGTTATTCTGTATACAATATCACCCTGGTCAAAGATCTCAACAAAATCAATATCTTCGGGAAGGGTGGCAAGAATTTTCTCAAGC
The DNA here is from genome assembly GCA_000404785.1 of Cloacimonetes bacterium SCGC AAA252-N17. Lineage (GTDB taxonomy): Bacteria > Cloacimonadota > Cloacimonadia > JGIOTU-2 > JGIOTU-2 > Celaenobacter > Celaenobacter polaris. The sequence goes on along the minus strand of ASNI01000053.1, from coordinate 2,050 downwards.
TCGCTTTTGACGATTTTAGAAACTTCCAACGTATTTGCACCCGACTCCTTGCTTATCCAGAGCATTACTGTGGGCTTGCCATTAGTGCGGATATCATAACGAACTTCCTTAAAACCATCCTCGACCCGGGCAATGTCCTTCACATAAATAATTTTACCGCTTTTGCTAACACTTATCGGAGTATTTGCGATTTCTTCGGTGGATTTGAATTCACCAAGAGAACGGATCATGTATTCATCAATGCCTTCTTGGACGTAGCCGGCGCTCATATTGAGATTTTGTGCTCCCACAACCCGTACAACATCATCAATAGAAATACCGTTCTGTTCTAATTTTACTTTATCAATAATAATCTGTTTCTGAGGTTCGTCTCCACCCATCATCATGATGGATGCAACACCATCGAGGTGTTTAAGCTTCGGTTCAATCTCATCTTCGAGTATCTTTTTTAACTGGAAAGTGTTTTCCATGCCTGTTACACCGTAATAAATAATAGGCATTTCAGCTAAATTGAACTTTACTACCATCGGGCGCTCAGCATCATCAGGTAGATAATCAAGACTCATATCAATGGCATCCCGCAGATCCTGGGCAGCGAAATCAAGATTCGTGCCCCACACAAATTCAATAAGAATAAGCGAGATATTTTCCATACTTTCAGATTTGAGATTCTTGATATTTTTTACGCCGGCGATAGCAGTTTCCAGCGGCTTGGTGACTACTTCTTCCACATCTTGTGATGATGAACCCGGATAATAGGTTACGATCGAGATAGTAGGATAGTCTAAGTCGGGAAGCATCTCAAATCCAAGCATCAAAAACGCGACCAGTCCGAGTATAACTACAAGTACTGTGAGCATTGTGACAGTTACTCGTCTATTAACTGAAAATTCTGGTAATTTCATGATATTTTCTCCTTGTGAATGCCGGGTATTACTGATTCCTTATGACTACTTCAGCATTATCAGCCAAACCGATCGCTCCGTTAATAATCACAATGTCTCCTCCGTGAAGTCCTGAGATTACTTCTGTTTCCTTTTCATTTGAAAGACCTGTTTGGATATTTTTCTTTGATGCGATTGAATTTTTTACAACAACTACAATGCCTTCACCAATAAGCGCCTCTTTTGGAATAACAAGTGTATTAATTGAAGTTCTCACCACAATATCGGTCAGGGCATATTGGTTTGGTTTGAGGATATGATCTTTGTTTTCAATAGCGATCTTGCAAGGGAAGGTGCCGGACATTAAATCTGCTTCAGGAGAAACATATGACACAGTTCCTATAAATGCCTTTCCAGGTTCACTATCCACAAAAATGTACGCCTTTTGTCCTTTTTTGACGCGATTTATATCCACATCCGAAATGTTAAGATTCATTTTCAATTTATCGAGATTCACAATTCTGAAAAGCGCAGGATCGCCATGAGCGCCCGGAAGCATAGGTGAAAAGGATTCTCCCACTTGCTTTGTTCTAAGTGTGACGATTCCGTCCAGAGGAGCAACAATGTGTGTGTTGTTTTTTATAAATTCATAAGCAGACTGGGCAGTTTTGAAAGCGGACTCGATCTGATCAAAAGTCTGTTTGTCAACCGAGCCGGAATTCTTTAGTGTCTTCATACGTTCGTAGTTTTTCTGGGCAACATCGAACTGTGCTTCTGCCTGTTTGAGCTGCGTGTCGTCCATCAGTGCAAGCAGTTGTCCTTTTGTGACGACATCTCCTTCTTTGACCATAAGATTTTTGATCTTCATACTGAGTTCAGGTCCTACGAATGCAGCTTTTGCGGCTTCAAGTGTGCCGGAATAGGTTAAAGTTTCTTCAATATCTTTTATTTCAACTTCTGCGACTTCTACATAATTTTTACCCGCAGCAATGGTTTCAAGCTCAACTTCCTGTTTTTGGGAACAGGCGTTTAAAGATAATATTATCAGTGTAATTATCAGGAGTATTGTTTTAAATAACAGTAACTATTGAAAGTATGAAGATAAATACAATTGAATGAAAAATTCTTTCTTTGGGAAAACTGAATGATGAAATAACTATATAACC
>ASNI01000052.1 GCA_000404785.1 Cloacimonetes bacterium SCGC AAA252-N17 | reverse complement strand
CCGCAGCAATGGTTTCAAGCTCAACTTCCTGTTTTTGGGAACAGGCGTTTAAAGATAATATTATCAGTGTAATTATCAGGAGTATTGTTTTAAATTTCATGTGATCCTCTCATTTATTGATTTGTATATTTTTCTAATGCATATTTTGCAAGCACAAAGTCATAGTATGATGTCTGAAGGTTTAGCTCGCTGCCAAAAAGCATGATCTCAGCATCCATTAGTTCTGTATTTGTGACCATCCCTTGATCGAAAAGGTCATTCACAATACTATAATTTTCCTTTGCATTTTCATAAGCGAGTTTGCCGCTTATTACCCTTTTTGCTTTTGTGATCAAGTTATAGACACTGTTTTCTGCTGCCATTAAGATCTTTTCACGCGCATCCTCAAGCTGCAATTTGATACTTTTGTATTTATAATTGCTTTTTTTAAGATTTGTGATATTTGTTCCAAAATGAAAGATCGGAACAGAAAAGACTGCAGCCATGTTCCACGTATTTGCGCCATCAAAATTGAGTTTATCATCCTGATCAAAGGTTCTGGTATATTGCAGATTGAGTGAAGGAAGGAAATTGCTGATCGCCAATTTCTGAGCAGTTTTTGCAATTCTTTCTGAAAATGCTAAACTTTTCAGATCAGGATTTTCAGCTTTCACGATCGAGAGCACATAACTAAGTGTATCAAATTTAGTTACCTCGGAAATAGTATGTAAAAGAGTGATCTCATTATCATAGGAAGTAAGATCAATCCGATCTGGCATCGCAGCTTCAGAAAGAGAAGTAAGTCCGAGAATATTGAACCAATAAATTTTGAGCACGGATAATCCGTTCTTTAGTTCTTCTAATGTGATCTTATCATTTTCAACTTTAACTTCCCATTGAAGCACATCGGATTTTTTAACCACTCCAACATTGAATTTCTCGTAGACTTTTTTCAGCTGTGCCTGGCTCGATGCGAGACTTTTCTTCGCGATCTTAATCATATCCTGAATTTTTAAAATATTGAGATACGAGTCAGCGACATTATATTCCAGATCGTTCTGGGAACTCGACAGGTTCTGCAGCGCTTGCTTAGTGCTCAATTTTGCGATCTGATATCCAAGGAATAATTTTCCGCCATTGAAGATCGGCTGCTGGATAGTCAGGTCGGTCATGTACGTTGTTTTATACACACCGCCAGCCATCACGCCAGCAGAAATAGGAACATAATCACCAGTAGGATTTTCGAATGCATCATAAACCTTAAGACGCATGGTCGCCTTTGCTTCCTCATAAGTGTTGTTGTCGATACGAACAGCAGTTGCATTGAGATTAACTTTAGGGAAAAAGTTGGTTATTGCATTCTTTTCATTCCACTTATATTGTTGGTAATTATAATTTTGCGCTCTGTAACTTTTATTGTTTTGGACTGCGGTTGTGATCGCCTTATCCAAAGATAATGCACAAAGCTGTGAGGAAATTAGAATTAACAATATAAAAACAAAGAGAATTTTTCGTTTTGTAAAGTTCTTACGCATATACATCTCCTATATATTACTTTTACCACACGTCTTCACTGCGCTTCAGTCTTCTCCGCCAGCTGGCGGACAACGAGGCAGGCGAAAAGCACGAAAACAGGTTTTAAGAGAAATATTCTTTTAAACGTTGAGTCCACTCTAAAAAGTTCAATTTAAGAAATCGAGAAACCGTTAAAACGGTTAATGCATTTTTTTGTTTCATTAACCACCAACTTAAGTTGGTGGTTAATAGGAAGATAGCTAATTGTAACCGATTTATCGGTTTCCAAATATTTGATGCATTTTCTAACATATTTCTAATTACGCACTTTTTAGAGTAAACTCAACGTTATTTTATTAATTTCGTGTGTTTCGTGGTTCAGCATTTTTCTCTTTCTAACTTATATTTATGGTTTCATACCCTGAAAGATCAGGTCAATCATTTCATCTGTGTTTTCAAACAGTTTTTCTTTATCCATTCCCGGTTCGAAAAGATACATCATCATTTGAATCATCATAATTAGAATAGAAAATTTTTGTTGCGCTGAATATATTCATTTCCCGGTTGATCATGTTTGCTTTTTGAAGCCGCTCCAGCAAATATTGAAAGGTTTTCATAAGTTCGAGGTCCAGTATCATACCATTTTTCATATAAACATTTGAAGAGAAAGTTGCAATGAAGATCTCTTTCAAACTTTCTTTGTTGACGAGTAGGGGAACACTAAAAATCTTTTTTGCAAGCAACTTTATGATATCTTTAGCACTTTTATCTTGCAGATTTACATCGTTGAAGAGGGCACTACTCTCTGTGATAGTGATTTCCATTTCATCCTGCATGATCTCAAGAAGAAGGTCGTTCTTTGAAGGAAAGTAATTGTAGAGCGTTCCGACAGCAAGATTGGAATTTTCTGCAATATCCTGCATCGAGGTGTTTGAAAATCCTTTTTCATTAAAAAGATCGACTGCTGCAGAAAAGATTCGGTCTTTCCTTTCGGATTTCTTTTTTTCTCTTAATACGCTCATATATTCTCCAAAAAATGAATTAATTCAGAAATGAATTGGTTCAAATTACTTGGGTTTCCATTTTCTCTGTCAAATTATTTTTACTTTCAATTTAATAATAATTGACATCAAATCCGAACATGGCTTAAAAAATGAACAACATTAATAATACATCCGTAAGGAGATGATATGGAAGAAAAACAAGCTAAGGTTTTCAAGTTCAAGGATATCTTTAAAGCGTGGAATCATTCATTCCGATTTCATCGTTTGATGATATCAGGTGTGGCGTACATACTTATGGGACTCGTTGCCTATTTTCTCATTTTCGACACTCTTCTCAAACCGATGGCAATGTTCGGAACGAGAGATAGTATGCTTATTGCCGTGAAACTGTTTTCTGTGAAATCGATAATCGGGATTATTCTCATTGCTTTTATTATGTTCATCGCAAAAATGAGTATTGCGTTCTCTATACGAACGGAAGTAGTCGATGATGAGATATTTGTCGGCTGGAAAGACGTGTTTAAATTCTTAGGAAAGAATATTAAGACCTTTGTATTTTATGTGTTAGGTTGGATTCTGCTCTTTGTCCTCATTGCACTTGGTCTTCTTTTCTTTTATGTGATCGGCATGATACCGTATGTGGGCTCGTTATGGCTTTCGATCATGTATTTGATTCCCTTTGCAATCTCGCTCTTTGCAGTACTGGCTCTTGTCATTCTTTGTTTCACCTGTACCTATGGAGCAGTGATCGTTGGCGTGGAGCAGGAATCTGCAATGGATAGCATCATCAGTTTATTCCATCTTATTAAAGATCATGGCGTATACATCATTGCCACTCATGTACTATCGTGGATAGTCGGGTGTATCGCATTCTGCTTTGTTTTTGCTGTTGTTCAGGGAGCAGTTGCGCTTACAAGCTGGGGTGCTCATCTTATTATGGGACAGGAATTTGCAAAGATAACCATTCCGAAATTCTTTGGATTTATTGTACTTCTTTTCCCGGGTTTGAATATGGGATTCGGAATAGGCGGCTACTACCTGATCCCCGGCTTCATAATTAGTATATTCCTTATCTTCATCGCTGCAATACTCTATTCCTATTTTTTCAATTACATGACCGCTGCCCAAACCTTCATTTATCTTTCATCACAGGATAAATTCTATCCAAAGAGAAAAGATGACGAGGAAGATGTCTCAACCGATGAAGATGAAGAAGATAAAAAGGAAGATGAAGTAGTCGAGGAAGAAGTGGACCTCGAGGTCGATGTCGAAGAAAAAGAGAAAGAATAGGGAACTTATGGTACATTATACAGAATTAGGATTTAAAAATACGCGTGAGATGTTTAAAAAGGCGATGGATGGTAAATATGCCATCCCCGCCTACAATTTTAACAATATGGAACAGCTACAGGCGATCATTACTGCATGTGTGAATACTGCTTCGCCAGTGATATTGCAGATTTCGAAAGGTGCCAGAAAATATGCAAATGAAACACTGCTGCGCTATATGGGGCAGGGCGCCATCGAAATGATGAAGCAAATGGGTAAAGAAGTTCCTGTGGCTATGCATCTTGATCATGGAGATAGCTATGAACTCTGTGTGAGCTGTATTGAATATGGCTTCTCGTCTGTTATGATAGACGGCTCTTCACTTCCATATGAAGAAAATATCGCACTTACTAAAAAAGTTGTAGAATATGCCCATCAGCATGATGTCTCTGTAGAAGGTGAATTGGGTGTTCTTGCAGGTATAGAAGATGATGTCTCTTCAGAAGTTTCTCACTACACAGATCCTGATGATGTAGAAGATTTTGTGAACAGAACAGGTGTTGACTCTCTTGCAATTTCGATCGGCACTTCACATGGTGCTTATAAATTCAAAGTAGGTCCGGGTGAGGAGATTCCTCCACTTCGTTTTGATATTCTTGAAGAGATCGAACATAGAATCCCCGGATTTCCTATCGTGCTTCATGGCTCTTCTTCTGTTATGCCCAAATATATCAAGATCATAAATGAATATGGTGGTGATATGCACGGCACTGCCGGAGTTCCTGAAGATCAACTGAGAAAAGCCACGAAGTCTGCGGTTTGCAAGATAAATATTGATTCCGATGGAAGACTCGCCATGACAGCGATCATACGCGAATTCCTTGCAAAGAATCCTTCTGCCTTTGACCCAAGAAAATATCTTGGACCCGCAAGAACAGAGCTGATTGCCATGTATGAGCACAAGAATAAGAACGTGCTTGGTTCTGCAGGAAAAGCATAATAATGAAAAACTTGACATCGAGCGTATAATTTTAGAGATGAAGGTTAAATACTGTATGTAAACTTGAAGACGTAATAATGTAGTAAAGCTTCGGCTTATTTATGTTAATTTCTAAGATAGGAAAAAACAAAAAACAACCCGAGACAGGATACTTTAAAAGTAAAAAAAAATCCAAACACTAATCTAGGAGGATTAATGAAAAAAAAGAAGAATTTACTTATTCTGGCTTTTTCAGGCATCTTGATTGCATTATTAGCTATCTCTTGTGGTAAAAATGGTACAACTGAACCTGGTCCAGGTGATACGGAACAAGCTGACAGTTTGTCTCAAGCAGCATTCTCGCTGTTAAACACGGCAATTCTTGAAGCAGAAGAACCAGAGGATCCTCAAAGTGGAGAGGATGTCTTTCCTGAGGCAGTCTACAATGGTATCAGAGCTATATTCCAACAAGCTTTGGCTCTTGATGAAGATAATGCATTAGCAAATTTTGGAATGGGTATTTTAGAAGTAGTAAGTGTCAACTATGATGATGAGGTATGGGAGTTAATTAACGAATTTACCCAAGACGGTGGTGGTAAGCGGTTACTAAAAAATCAATACAGCTTTCTGATAAAAGCTTCAGAGATTCAGGCATCTTATTTTATTCATGCATTGCGAGGAGATGATGACCTTATATTTGCTACTTTGCAAAATCTTATTGATAACAATGTGTTACCAAAACTTGAAAATGCATTGGTATATTTAGAGAAAGCCGAAAATATTGCAGACACTACTTTTATACCAATAAATACAGGAGAAGAAATATTAGAATTGGATGCAGGCGAAATCTGTCTTTTTGAATCCTCTATTTATGCAGTCTGTGCAGGCTTCCGCGAGATAACTCTGTATGATGTTGATATTCTTGATGAAAATGATTCTTATGATTGGCTTGATAGTTTGCAAGATGATTATGATGATTGGTATATTGAAAGTGAGCAAATTGGTGACACATTATTTATCCATGAGTACTGGGGTTATACTGAAGCTGTTAATGATTCTATTATCATTAGTATGTTAAAAAATAATCTGGAAAACAGAGAAGAATTTTTAGCATATCGTACTGGTAATAGTGGTGCTGGCATTCAGGATGATTTAGTCGCAATGATAGAAAAACTAACATTAGCAAGAGACAAAATCTTAGCAGAAACAGATGATCAAGATAATGATATTATTAAAATAGAATATCTTATAGAACTCGATAATGATATTGCTGACCACCCGGAGGATGCACCAAACTTTATGCAAGATTGGAATTCGTTACAAGATGTACTTGATTGGCTAAATGAGCTCATTACAGGACCTGTGACATTTACTGAAGATTTTGATGGTGACGGAGAGGATGAACAATTTACTATTGATTTTTCCGCATACTTTGACCCAGGTTTAACTGATATGAAAGATTATTTACCTTATCATGAATGGAATGATGCAATGAATATTGTGTTGGTTTTAGATTTGCAAAATGAGTGGGAGAATCCAAATGGTAATTATTCATATTGGGATGAGAATGATGTAGAACATACTTTTACTAATGTATATTATATTTATTGGAATGAATGGGAATGTGAACTGGATGAACCAATTTTCTTCTTAGATGGAGATGGTAATCATATTAATTTGGATGAAGAAATGCCATACTTTCCAGATTATACATTTGGCGGAATTTTCCCAGATATGGATCGTGATGCTTGGTTGTCATTATTTGGAGGAGGAGAATAATTTATAAATGTGAAGAACTATTTATTATTGATTCTTTTTATCCTGAGTTATAATACAATAAATAGTTTTTCGCTTTATGATGATTTGGAGAAGGTTGTTGGGCTTCCGCCACCTTCTCTTTTTTTTCAAGAACAAAAAAATGGCTCTTTCTTTATCTCTGATTACTATGATATTTATCATTACAATAAAGATGATTATAAAATCATTTTAGAGAATAGTCATATTTGTTTTTGTCAGCGAGAAACAGTTTCTAATCTTACAGCAAAATTAAATTTATGCAAACGAAATGGATATTATTTCATAAATGATATTGACCGTAAAGAAGATGAAACCTATATAAATCAGGATGATATTTTCCTCAGTTTTGATTTTGTTTACCAATTATCAAAAAAAACAAAATTCAAGCTTTATCTTGAAAAGACCAATAAGATCGGCAGTTTATTAGGATTAGAAAAACAAATTGGGCATCATCAATTTTTGATATTTCTAGGCATCAGATACAATAGGCATAAGTTAGAATATGATATCCACAGCCTGTCATCCTATTTTCCATTTGGGTATGCAATCATTGATAAGAAAGTTGGGTATAAAAACCAACATTTTACAAGCACACTAACTCATCAGCAAATTATATCAGATAAAAACAATAGTGATAAATATCCAAGCGATATTACGGGTAAAAATATTAAATGGGATAACGAATGGTTTTACAAAAATTACACATTAAGATTTTTTGTGTCAGAAATGAATGCTTCTGCCTATTTTGAATATCAAGACCAAAAGTTTTGTAAATTGGATAAATTCTCTTTATTTTTTGCACGATTTAATGTTGAGAAAAAATTTAGAAATTATGATTTCATCATTGGCTCAGAATATTATAAATTTAGTATTGGAGACGATTCATATTTTGATATATGGCCCTTTTCTGCGTGGACAGCTATTTATGATTTTGATAAAATAAGATTGAAAGAATTTAATGTTGAGTTATTTCAACCGTTTTTTCAAGTAGAAAAAGAATTTGGATTTCAGAAATCAAAGCATAAATTAACATTTAATTACTCTCACTTATTATTTAATAATAATTATTTTTATAAGAAAAGAATAATAATTTTTATTTATCCACAATACATATCTTATACTGGTTCACTTAATTTAGATATTGATGCAATCGTTGAACTTAGGTATGATTTCTATTTATTATTAAATAATAAATGAGTTCACTTTAAAAACCCCAGTTGGGGGATTAGCGGTATGTTTTTGTACTTCATCTTTCAACAAAGCATAAATATCTGGATTTTGGATTTTGAAGTGTGATATATAGAATTTTATTGGTAATTATTCGCAA
>ASNI01000051.1 GCA_000404785.1 Cloacimonetes bacterium SCGC AAA252-N17 | reverse complement strand
CAAGTTCAACAACAATTTCTTTCACACTTCCACTGTACACACAAAAAGCAGAACTGAAAATATACAACATTAAAGGGCAATTGGTAAGAGAGCTTGATATAAATACCAAAACAGTAATTGGAAGTATTTCTTGGGACGGTCTCGATAGCTATGGAAAGAAAGTCGGTTCAGGTATTTATTTCTATAAACTCACTGCCGATAAAAAAGAAACTATCAAGAAGATGGTGATTATAAGATAATTACCTTATTCAATTTACTTATAGAGAGACGTAACAAAAGGCGTCTCTCTTTTTTTAATAAATTCTGAATAACAAGTTATTTCTAAAAATTTAGTATTTCATTTGTGATTATAAAGATTTGCATTGGAAATCAGAAATCTTCTATCCGAAATCTCGGAAACCAATTTTCTTGACAGTTCATAGCACATGAAAATTCAAATAGGTAACAACTGTAAATGAAAGGCAGGTACTCGTGGCATCTGAACAAACTCTCTGTCTCATCAAGCCCGATGCAGTAATAGCAGGAAATATCGGACATATCATTACATCGATCGAAAACAATGATTTCACAATTCGGAAATTAAAAATGCTTGCAATGAGTCGTGAAATTGCAGAGAAATTTTATTCTGTACATAAAGGGAAGCATTTTTATGACAATCTCGTTGAATTTATGACAAGCGGTCCAATCGTTGCGATAGTGCTCGAGCGCGAGAATGCGATCCTAGGTTTCAGAGAATTGGCAGGCAGTACGGATTCCCGGAAAGCTGCAAAAGGTACTATTCGTCATCTGTATGGTACTGATAACCAGGAAAATGCAGTGCACGGATCGGATAGCCCTGAAAGTTTCGAATATGAACAAGGAGTGATCTTCGAGTCATGAAATTGTCCAAGAAGGTTAATAAAGTAGCATTGCTCAAAGGCGGCACTTCCGAAGAACGGGAGGTCTCCATCCATACATGCGATGCAGTTGAAAAAGCTTTGAAGTCGCTGCACAAAGAGGTATTGGTTGTCGATCCGGCAGATTTTGTGGAAGAGAGTGTTTTCAACTATCTGAAATTTGTGGATTATATTAAGAAGTCCGGAGCTGATATTGTCTTTATCGGTTTGCACGGCGGTGATGGAGAGGACGGAACATTCCAAAAATTATTCGAGCTTGCCGGCATTCCTTTTGTGGGCTCATCCTCCGAAGCAAGTTACATCTCGATGAATAAAAAGATTTCTAAACTGCTGGCTCAGAATCTTGGGGTGCCTGTTCCAAAAGCTCTTTATTTTCGCAAAAATGGAGTAAAGCCATCCTATAATGAAGTAAGCGCACAGCTCGGACAGGAACTTGTCATCAAACCCAATGCATCCGGCTCGTCGGTTGGTGTGACAATATTGGATTATGCAGATGGATTTGATGCTGCCCTCGAATTAGCATTTTCCGTAAATGATGACATTCTTATTGAGGAATACATACCAGGCAGAGAGATAACTGTAGCAATGCTCGGAAACAGGGCGCTTCCTGTAGTGGAGATCAAACCGAGTGGTGAATTTTATGATTATGCTCATAAATATACTGACGGCTACACCGTGTATGAAACTCCTGCAAAATTAACTCAAAAGGAAGCTGAAATCATTTTGGATTTTGGCGAGAGAATTTATAAGGAATTCAAATGCTCGGACTATGCCCGTGTCGATTTTAGATTCGATGGGAAGAAATTCTATTTCCTCGAATTGAACACACTTCCCGGCATGACCTCCTTGAGTTTAGTGCCCATGGCTGCAAAAGTTGTCGGCATTTCATTTGAAGAATTAATAAGAAAATTAATAGAAAGAGATTTTAAATGATCTCATCCCCAAGGGGAAACAATGAAAAAAATTAAGTTTAGATTCGTTTTGATCTTCTCAATTTTTGTATTTATTGCAGTTATTCTTTTGTCGATGACCCGGATTTATAAGAATCTCGAACTCATCTGGATAGATACGAATTTCAATCTTCGTGGACCGCTCGAAGTTTCGAAAGAAATCGTTATCGTCGATATTTCCGATCATGCGTTCAAAGAACTCGGCAGGTATCCTTTTCCCCGGAGTTATTTTGCTCATCTAATAGAAAACCTCAACCAAGCTGGAGCTTCGGTTATCATATTCGATATTGAATTCACAGAACCGACACTCGCAAAAGAGGATGTCGACCTTGCAGTGTCTGCTGCTGAATACGGGAATGTGATATTTGCAGGGAAATTGAGTAAGAAGCAGAGCGGAGCGGCCACCACACTGAGGATCGTGCCGCCTATCAAGGAAATCACTGACAGGAATTTGCAATGGGGGCTTGTAGGAATATCAGGTGATCAGGATGGATTTTTTCGCAAATACACACTTTTCTCTACCTTTGCAGATCAGCCCTATTATACGATCGGTGTCAAGGGGCTGCAAATGTTTCTTGCCCAAAAATACGGCGAAGAACCAAAAATATCCAATGAACAAGAAAATTTTGAACTTGGCTCTTTTGTAATGCCGAAGTTCTCAGGGAATACGGTTCTCTTGAATTACTATGGTCCGGCAAATACCTTTCCCTTTTATCATATAGATACAGTGTTGGATGACAGCACTTTACAGGTTCGCAGCGAGCAGGAATTCGGTATTGATTTCAATACCTTTGAAAACTATCTCCAAGCGGAAACGTTCAAGGATAAGATCGTGCTCGTGGGCGCCTCTGCAGAAGAACTTCATGACCTCTTTCCAACTCCATTTTATAATCCGGGCAAAGGACAGGGACTAACTCCCGGTGTAGAGATCCATGCGAATTTCATCGAGATGGTGCTGAACTCAAATTATCTAAAACCCTTCAGCTATCTGTACCTTGTACTTGGTCTGCTAATTCTTATTTTTATCATAAATATCATATTTAATTTTTTCAAACCTACGATCAATGTAATAATCGGAGTGCTGCTGATCATCGGTTACCTAATTTTTGTATATGTGATGTTTTCATCCCATCATACTATTGTGAATGTTACAGAAGTTCCGACTGCAATTCTGATCTCCTTTTTTGGGAATCTTATCATGCAGTATTATATGGGCAGGAAGGAGAAGCTCTTCATCAAAAAGGCGTTCCAGCAGTATGTGGCAAAGGATATCGTGGATATTATCGTGAAGGATCCCAAGCGACTTAAATTTGGTGGTAAGGTTCAGGAACTCACTGTTCTCTTTTCTGACTTGCGTTCCTTTACGGCCTATTCCGAGCAGCATGAAACCCATGAAGTTGTTGAGATTCTGCGTGAGTACCTGACCGAGATGGTGGATGTGGTCAAGGATAACAGCGGAACGATTGACAAGTTCATTGGTGATGCGATCATGGCGCTTTTCGGTGTACCCTATTACTATGAGATGCATGCCTACAATGCGTGCAAAACAGCGCTGCTAATGGCTGAAAGATTGAGAGAATTACAGGCAAAATGGGAAAAAGAGGGCAAAGATCCTGTGCAGTTTGGTATTGGAATTCACACAGGTTCGGCACTTGTGGGAAATCTCGGCTCAGAACAGATATTTGATTATACAGCGATCGGTGATACCATTAATACAGGAGCACGCATCGAGCCAATGAATAAAATATATGAGACAGAGAATCATATTATTATTAGTGAAACGACTTACGAAGCCGTGAAAGAAAGGGTTGAAGCACGTTATTTGGATATAAAAACTCTACGTGGAAAAGGTAAGCCATTCAAATTGTATGAATTGATCTCTCTCAAAGAAGATGTGAATGTGCAGAAAACGATTGAATAGAAAATAAATTACACATAATAAAAAAAAATATTGAGAAAATTATTGACAGCAATAAGTACGATTTGCAACTTAAGATTTAAACCCTACGGAGGATATAAAAATGAAAAAAGTAGTTTTAATAATGCTGATTGGGATATTAGTATTTTCTTCTTTTGTATTCATTAACGGTTGCTCAAAAAAAGAGAATGTGATAAAAATTGGAGCGATATTGCCGTTGACTGGTAATGCAGCAGTTTATGGTAAGAATGCCCAAAAAGGAATAGAACTAGCTCGGTACCAAATTAATACAGATTGCATAAATAATAAGAAAATTGAGATTATTTATGAAGATAGCAGGGGAAGAGTAACCGATGGGGTCGCTGCTTTTAAAAAATTAATTGAAGTTAACAAAGTCGATAAAGTTATTGGTGCTGTATTGAGTAGTGTGACACTGGCAATTGCACCAATAGCAGAAAAAAATAAAGTAGTCTTATTATCACCGCTATCAGCAGCGCCTGCTATAACTAATGCTGGTGATTATATATTTCGTAATGTACCCTCAGATTATTTTGGAGGTGCAATTGCAGCAGAATTTGCTATTTCGAATATGAACTGGGGAAAAATTGGAATTTTATATATTAATAATGATTGGGGGGTTGGGCTTAGTAAAAGGTTTGAAGAAGTAGTGAAATATCTAGGAGGAGAAATTATAATAAGCATACCCTATAAAGAAAATGAAACTGATTTCAGGACGGAAATAGCTAAACTTAAAGAAAAATCTCAAATGATTGATGTATTTTTTTTAGTGGGTTATAATGAAATTCCAATTTTTTTAATACAAGCTAAAGAAATAGGTTTACATGCAAAGTATTTAGGAACAGGAATGCTTGAAAGTCCCAACTTAATTAACATAGCCAAAGATGCTGCTGATGGAATTTATTTTACACAACTACAATATGATCCATATTCAGAGGATGAGCTCATTCAACAATTTGTTAATTCTTATAAAAATGAGTATAATTCTGAACCTGATATAATGGCTGCTTATGGTTATGATGCCTTATTTATCATAGCAAATGCTTTACAACAAGTTTCGAATCAAGAAGAATTTCTTAAAAAATTACAAGAAACAAATATAAAAGGTGTGACTGGAGAAATAAGTTTTGATTTAAATGGAGATGTAAAACAACCAATGGGAGTAAAAATAATCGAAGATGGGAAATTTGTATGGTTCAAAAAAGATATCTGTATTGAATAGGTCTATAATGAATAAGAACTTAATTGATTTAAAAAACGAAACAAACATTAAAGTAACTGATTTTATAAACAAAATCGTATTTTACTCTTCGAATATTGGTAATTTAAACCAATTAATACAAGATTGCATTTATAATACAAGATATTCTGATGATGATTTTAGACCTATATTAACACAAATAGGATTTAATAGTATTAGAAATGAGTTGGATGATGATTATATAGTGCCAGCTATGGCTGCTATTCATCTAATGCTTCTTTCTGTAATTCCAATGGATGATATTTTTGATATTTATTTGAATGATAAACACATATATACTCAGAATGATTTACAAATTGAAGAATCGTTTGCATTATCTTCAATACTTGCTGAGAAATCAAGATCAATTTTAAATGAATATTATGGAGACTCTCAAAGATATTTTGATATAATAAAATATTATTCAAGAGTATTAAAAGAATTGAATATTAGCCATTATTTAGAAGATTTCAACAAATTAGAATGTAGGAACCCTAATTTAGAAGATTATTATTATGTTATAGATTATGCTACTTCTACATTAATTGCATTTTCCCTATTAATCGGTGTTTTGTTAGCTAACAAATCAAATAAAAAGTTTGAAAAAATTATATGGAGAATTGGGATAAATCTGGGTAGGATTAGACAAATATATGATGATATCCTTGATTTAATTATACCAGAAATTTACAACACTGGTAAAATAATTCCTTTTGCAGATCTAAAGAAAAGAAAAGTCCGTTTTCCAATAATAGCAATTTTTAACAGTGGTAATCAAACAGAAAGTAAGTATATCTATAAATACATAACTAATAACAAGAATTTAAGTAATAACGAAATAAATAAAATCTTAAAAATGTTTTTAAGTGTGAATTCTAAATCATATTCCAAAAAGGTTATAAAAGGATTATTTAAAGCATTAAAGAAAGATTTAAATACAGTAAAAAATTACGATTTTGTAAATAATAAGATAGATATAATATATAAGTTAGCAATTAGTGGTTTTAATAAAATTATAGAATAAGGAGGATTATATGTCACCACAATTTTTACCTGAAATTTACGATGTTTTTGAATTAGTAAAAAAAACATCTGAGTGGTTAGATGATAGAAAAAAAGGTAAAAAATCATTGTATCAGAGACAGTCTGAAGATAACGAAAAAAGAAAAAAATTGAGAAAAAAATGAATGTTCCAGATGCTCATGGGATAGGGCTAAATACCATAATAGCTCTTTTATCATTATTTTCTCTTCTGATAGTTTTTGGAATGAATTATATTAGATTTCCCACTGATATTATAAGTGCTATAGGGAAAAAAAATAATGATAAAAACAAAACAAAACTTAAGCGGGATTTGTTGTTTTTCTTTTTTATAGTTGATCTTTTTGGAATAGGTCTTGTTTTCGAATTGTGGCTTATTTTCCTTTTTCACAGTATATTTATTTTTACCGATTTGGGCTGTATTTCCAAGTTTATTATTCCCCTTGTTTCATTTATATGGATAATTTATTTAGTTTGTAGAGGTATTAAGCTAAGGAAAGAGCAAATGAAGGATTGGAAACCAAAATACATATCTAACTAT
>ASNI01000050.1 GCA_000404785.1 Cloacimonetes bacterium SCGC AAA252-N17 | reverse complement strand
CAAAATCCAAAATCCAGATATTTATGCTTTGTTGAAAGATGAAGTACAAAAACATACCGCTAATCCCCCAACTGGGGTTTTTAAAGTGAACTCATATTATTTTTAGGATAAACATCCCCATGATTATGAACGTCCTCATAGAGGATATAGAAACATTGATAAAAGACCCTTTGAAACATTGAGAATATTTATCAAAATAAAAAATTAAAATGTTAGAAATCAAGGTTAGTCTTACACCTTAAAAAATATCTTGTTTCAATAAAACAATAATCCCATTCTACGCTTTGCAATACATTTTTTTTAAATATTAGTGTTGCTACCACAGCTTCTCTAAGGTTTTCATTACTATTTTTTATTTCTGTAATATATATCCATATTTCATTTTTCTTTCTGACAGTTATATAATGTGGTTCTCCAATATTATTAATAATTTCTGTTTTGTTTGTTTTATTTTCTTTTAAGATATTAAAAATTTCCTTAGGATAATAAATATTACGAGTCGGAGTTTCTAAATAACATTCTTTAGGAAATGTATCTGAAATATCTATGTTCGTAATTGTTGCACAACTACTTACTAATAATAAAAAAACAAATGAAATATCTAACTTCTTCATTGTATCTCCTACATTATTTTTTTCGCAAGATCGGGGTCTCGCATTACATACTATTTTGGAGCAACATATCCGTGATATTGTATACAACATCTCGCCTGCTCGTAGGGAAGAATAACCATATCCAGTTACATTGCACTCCAAATTTCATTATTTCTTCTTAAGAACAAGATTGGAATCTTGTTTTACGATGGAGTGCAACAACCATTTTTTGTTGCATAAAATAACAATGATATTTTACTCCAAAAATAATTTTCATCATTTAAATCTAAATTTTTACACCATTCTTCATTATATTCAGATAGATGTTGGAATTATCAATAATTATTTTGCTGTCCTGCAAAGACGTAACCCAATTTCTTTTAAAGTATAATGAGGGGTGCAATGATTTGTATCAACACAACGAAGGTAGTATCCAACATAGTACCAAAAAGCACCACTACGTGTAGCGCGTTTACCATATCCTGAACTCTCGATATCCCAACACCATTCCCTTACATTACCAGTCATATCATATATACCAAGTTCATTAGGTTGCTTTTTTCCAATTGGGTGCGTTTTTTTTCCAGAATTAACATCATACCAAGCAACATCATCAATATTATTGCTACCAGCGTATAGAAAACCTTTGGATTCACTACCCCCTCTTGCTGCATATTCCCATTCAGCTTCTGTGGGTAACCTATAACCATTTGCATAAAAGTTACATTTAATATCCGTTCCACTTCCAGAATAACATGGAGTAAGTCCTTCTTTTCTACTCTTTTTATTACAAAATTCAACTGCATCATACCAACTTACTCGTTCAGCAGGTAAGTTATCTCCTTTAAAATATGAGGGATTACTCCCCATCACTTCTTTCCATTCTTTCTGAGTTACTTCATACTTTCCTATATAAAAATCACTAACCGTTACGGTATTGACTGGTTTTGCATCATCACTGCTGTTACTTCCCATCTGGAAGGTATCTCCCTTGATGAAGATCATGTTATTTTCTTTGAGCAACATAACTTGTTTCAAACCTTGTTTTGCTTTGTAATTATTCGATTCTAAAGAAAGAACCGCATTATATTTTTGCTTAGCTTTTGTTAATTCTCCCCTATTTAAATAATTATTTGCTTCACGTAATGTAGTTTGTACCTGATTTTTTATTTTATCTTCTTGTGCAATCTGATCTCTCCTTTTCTTATTTTCTCGTCTTTGCTGGATATCTTTATTAACCATAATCCCGCCAATAATTACAATTGCTACTATTGAAATACCTAGTAATATTTTAAAAAACACCGTGCTTTTCTTTTTAGTTTCCTTCTTTAATTCTGGTTTCTGTGGTATTTCTTTTTCCTCTATTTTGCTTTCTACTTTCTGCTTTTCAACTATTTCCTGCACATCAGGCTTTACTTCTTCTTTTTGCCTTTCAGTAAAAAACTTCTCTATCTCAATAAAATTCCTAAACCTATCTTGAAAATCATATTGCAAGCACTTATTAATCAGTTGCTTAGTTTTTTCACTTATACCATTAGGAAAGGTTAAATTCCCATGCTGGATATACCCCCTGGTTTCTTTATCTCGTTCTACATCGAGTCGTTCTTTAATGGAATAATGGACTTCTGAGGTCGTCGAACCTCCAAAACAGGTTCTACCAGTCAATAATTCATACACCATGACACCGAAAGACCACACATCACTTTCTTTGCCGACCTGTTGACCGATCAATTGTTCGGGAGACATAAATGCCGGTGTGCCAGCTATTCTGGTTTTTTCAATTCTACTCTTCGAAGTTCGAAAGGTCTCTGCAATACTAAAATCCATAATCTTTGCTTCACCTTCTTCTGTCATCATTACATTCTGTGGCTTCAGATCTTTGTGGACTATATTCTTCTTATGAATATCGATCATTCCTGATATAATCCCTTGAGCTATTGTGAGCATCTTATCTTCGGGAACTCTACGGTCTGGATAGGACAACTTAAGATCAACGAGATCCCCTCCACCAATATACTCCATATCCAAGTATTTAATATTACCAGATAGATGAATATCCCACATTCTTACTACGTGAGGAGATAACACACTCATCAGAAGTTTGGCCTCATGACGGAGCTCTTCTATTACCTGTTTGTCATCATAGAATTCTGTATGGATCACTTTAAGTGCTTTATAACATTCAATATTTGTATCCCATGCCTTATACACTGTTCCAAAACCTCCCACACCAAGCTTTTCCTCAATTCTATATCTATCATCGATCACATATCCCTGAGGTAGGTTTGTAGTATCTCTATAGCTATAAGAAGATTTTACTATAGTATCCTTATGTTCATCCATTATGATTCCTCTTTACTTGTCGACACATCTAATGAATCTTCATTAATCTTATCAAGAATTATCTTATCAATCGTAGAATCGAACATATTACTATCTTGGAATGTCGTATCGAGAAGTTGTGATGAGTGATCTACGTATGTGGGTTTTTCTATGTTGCTTGTATCAATTGCAGTGCTGTCTATTAGCTTGTTTCCATTTTCATCAGTCTCTTTTTCTTTAGTAGGCATAAATACAAGACAAAACACTATAATGATAATTATTGCGACACCTAAAATTATAAAGTTCTTCTTCTGATTTTTTACCCCGAATTTATCTTTTAAGTTTTGCTCTTTATTTAATGCTTGTTCTTGCCTATATTCATTTGTTTGAAGCTGAGATATTTTTTTATAACAATTCCTTATAGTTCCAACAAATTTCCTCTCAGTGATATTCGTTACAAGCAATATCGTAACATCATCTTTGGAATCATGCTTCTGGGAGAGATCATAAAGGTCTTTAGCACAATCATCAATATCCGAAGATTGGCTTATAGTATGTAGTAACATTTCATCTGTTGCAACATCTGTAAGTCCATCTGTGCATAAGAGGAACATATATTGTTTCGGCAATTTTATATTATAGGTATTCACCTTCACATCGCCTTCTGTGCCCATTGCCTGGGTCAATATATGTTTTCTTCTATTATTGATGATATCATCTTTTTCAATATGACCATTCTTATACAGCTCCCATACCTCTGAGTGATCTTCTGTGATTTGCTCAAATCTACTATTATCAAGATCAAAAAGATAAAGTCTGCTGTCCCCAACATTTGCGATATATGCTTCCTTTCCCAGGATCAACAAGCTCACAAGTGTGCTGCCCATTCCTGCATATTCTTCATGCTCTTTGGATAATTTATAAAGATCTTTGTTTATCTTTTTTATTTGGCTCTCGAACCACAACTGCAGGTCTTCAATATTAGTACTTTCATAATAGTACTTTAGAAGCCAATGAGAAGCGAGTTCACTGGCAACCTCTCCGGCATTTGCTCCCCCCATGCCGTCACAAACAGTATAAAGATAACCCTTTTTAGGAGTGTCTATTGACTCAATTTTAAATTTCTCGTTCACTTCAGGGATTGAATAGTTGTCCTCGTTCTGGGGGGACTTGGTACCCATCTCGGATAAACTGCAGAAAAATATTTTTATTTTTGACATAGTTAATTACCTTTCTAAGTTAGTAAATTTATTTAAAGGCTCTTTTTATTAAATCTATCAATCCTACGATTCCACCAATTGTTGCTGTCGGATCATATCTAGATAATTCTGTGTTTCCAATCACAAATAAAACAATTATGATAATAAAACCGAAAATTATACTATTAATATTGGAAGTATTCTGTATTTTCTCATTTTTATTATTTTTATTCAGTTCCTGTTTAGTAAAATTTTCTTTTTTTAAAGTCGATTTCTTACTTGTAGTAGGGATAGGTGATACAACATCTTTCTTAACAATCTCTTCAGCTTGTTCTTTTTCTTCCATTTCACTTTTTACAGTCTTCTCTGGTTCGTCTATCTTCTGTCTGCTTTCTTCCTTCTTCAACCAAATTTCTAATATTTCACCAAAATTTCTAAATCTATCTTTATAGTTATACTTCAAACATTTCTCAATTATCTTATTCGTCTTTTCAGTAACACCATCTATTATAGCAAGCTTCTTTCTCTCGATCTGTAGCAGTACTTCATTTGTAGTTCTACCAGTATATAAAGTAGTTCCGCTCAAGAGTTCATACAACATCACACCAAAAGACCACACATCGGATTCTTTACCTACATTCTCTCCTAATATCTGCTCCGGACTCATATAGGCTGGTGTGCCAGATCTCTGGGATTCCTGTATTCTGCTCTTTGATGTGCGGAAGGTCTCTGCAATACCAAAATCCATGATCTTTACTGTGCCATCTTTCATGAGCATTATATTCTGGGGTTTGATATCTTTATGGATCACATTTTTAGAATGGATTGATTGCATACCTATGCATATTTGTTTAGCTATTTCCAAAACTTTATCTTCGGGAACACCTTTGCCACTTTCCTTATATTTCAACTTCAGATCTACTAAATCACCTCCATTTATGTACTCCATATCAATGTACTTGATCGAACCCTTAAGATGAATATCATAAAATTTAACCACATTCCTGGAATCAACCTGCATTAAAAGTTTGGCTTCTCGCTTTAAGTCTGCGATTACCTCCTTATCACCATAATATGAAGAATTAATGACCTTTATTGCCTTTACAGATTCAATATCCTTATCCCATACTTTATAAACAGTTCCAAATCCACCCTCCCCTATCTTCTCCCTGATTTCATATCGTTCATCAACAATAACACCTACAGGCAAATTTTGAAGATCGGTTCCATACCTTAGATGAGTTCGTTTTACAGTCTTATCTTCATCTGATCTCTTCATATCACTAGATCCACTGCTTATGTCTTCTTTATACAGAGGATTTGGCGTGCCACAGTAAGGACAGAAGTTCAGATCATCTTCATACTTTTTTCCACATTTTCCGCAAAAAGGCATTAATCCTCCAAATATTTCAATTCATTTTCTAATGATTTTACTAAATATAATACTAACTAAAGAAATAATTGAAAAGAAAATATGACTTATAGTCATACCCGTTCTCCAGTTTAAGTGAAATATACTCATTAACAATAAATTAATAAGAATAACAGCGATAATCAATATTATGGGGAATCCAATCATAAAAAAAGTATAACCCTCATTTTCTGATATTGATGAACGTGTTTTGTATATAAATAAACTTATTTCAAAAAGAATAATATTAATAAGATATAAACCGAAAGTGCTTTTATAACTCCAAACCCAAATAGGTTTTCCAAGAAAATAAATTGTAGCAGAAATAGCAGCAAGTATAATTAATAATCTTATTACTTTTATAAATATTACTTTCTTATTTCTATATCTAAGATTGTTGTTTCTTCTGAGATCATATGTATCCTTATTTAATTTTTGAGGAATTATTTCATCTGATTTTTTTTATTAACATTTATTTCTTTCTTCGTTAATATGAATCCAGTTATGTCTTTGAAATTTCTAAATCTATCTTCATAATCCTTTTCTAAGCACTTCATAATAATACCATTCATTTCATCAGAAACATTCTCTAACTTCTCAGGTTCCACATTTAATATCTGATAATTGATATCGCCTTTATAAAACGGTGGATGACCAGAAAGTAATTCATAGAGCATTGCTCCAAAGGAATAAACATCACTCTCCTTGCCTATATCTTTACCTTTGATCTGCTCAGGGGACATATAAACCAGTGTGCCGGAGGAATAGGTATTCTGTACCCTACTCATGCTGTTGCGTACCGTCTCGGCTATGCCAAAGTCCATCAGTTTAACTTCACCTTGCTGGGTGACCATCACATTCTGGGGCTTTATATCTTTGTGGATTACATTCCTGTTATGGGCATACGCTAAACCTTCAGCTATCTTTACCGCATACACTTTTACCTCATCCTCTGGTATCTGCTTTTTAGGATGCTCAAGTTTGATCTTCGTCAGAGTTTTCCCATCCACATACTCCATGTCTATATACTTGATCTTCCCTTCATCATGAAAATCATACACTCTTACTATGTTTGGATGGTTCAGGGCTATCATTGTCCTTGATTCATTCTGAAGATCAACCATAGCTTCTTCATCGTTTACAATAGCTTCCGGGATAACTTTCAGGGCTTTATCTATCTGCATCTTCTGGTCATAAACAAGATAAACTGCTCCAAAACCACCCTGCCCTAATTTACTCTTTACTTCGTAACGCTCATCAATAATAAAACCTTTGGGAATATCTTCTAAGCGGATAGAGCCATAAACTGAACCAGAATGCTTTATGGTATTTTGATATCCTGTATCATTACCTTTTAGATTTTCATCCTCACTTTTTTTTATTAAAGGATTAGGTAGTCCGCAGTGAGGACAGAAGTTTAACTCATTATTATACTTTTTTCCGCACTCACCACAAAATGGCATAATTTCTCCCAATATCTGTTAATAATTTATTGTTATTCTCCATAATTTTAATTCACTCTACATCTCTCGTTTAAAAGGGTAAAAGTATAAAAGTGAAAAGGGAAACATCTCAGGGAATCCCTGGTCGGTGGAATAAAATCTTTGATTTTAATGCTTCGCATTATTCCACCGTCCTCGCAAGTCGAAAGCCGCCATTGGAGTAGCTATTCGACGGAGCTTCGTAGTTGCGATATGTCGTGCGGCAACTGAAACTTTTGTATTCCCAAGAGCTGCTCCGCAAAACACGGTATGTAAAATTGGAAGGTCCCTTAGGATTATTCACTGGGCTGCTAGAATAGTAATTTTTTTTATACCAGTCATTGCACCACTCAAAAACATTACCGCTCATATCATAAATACCAAGTTCGTTGGATTGCTTCTTCCCTACAGGATGAGATATACTATCAGAATTATCATCACACCATCCCACATCATCAATATCATTGCTTCCTGAATAAGTATAACCTCTGGATTTGTTACCTCCCCTGGCAGCATACTCCCATTCTGCTTCTGTGGGTAATCTATAGCCATTAGCATTAAAATCACAGATTATGTTTTCCCCACTTCCGGAATAGCATGGAGTGAGTCCTTCTTTTCTGCTCTTCCTATTACAAAATTCTACTGCATTATACCAGCTTACTTTTTCCACTGGTAAATTATCACCTTTAAAATTGGAAGGAGTATTGCCCATCACCTCTTGCCATTCTTTTTGGGTTACTTCATACTTACCTATATAAAAATCGCTAAGTGTAACGGTATGTACCGTTTTTTCATCTCTGTCACCGTCGTTGCTGCCCATTTGGAAAGTTCCGCCCCGCACGAAAACCATTTCTGGAATTTCGAGTTGTGCAAAGGGTTTAACGGTATCTGCAACTGGACGATCTGATATTTTGCTTCCAGAGAATTTTTGTTGAAGCTCATTCGCCAAACTCTGCAAACATAATGTAAAATTCTTAAATCTATTTCTATATTCTTTCTGCAGACATGTCATCAAAAAAGCATTCATCTTTTCAGAGATATTATCAAGTAACTCCGGCTTC
>ASNI01000049.1 GCA_000404785.1 Cloacimonetes bacterium SCGC AAA252-N17 | reverse complement strand
TATTTCCTTAATAATTATTACTTCTATGAACACACTAATGTCTGTTGGTAATTATGTGTAAAGTAATTACTCAATTATATTTCAAGGGTTTTTATGGTAAACTCATTCATTGTAAATTGAAAAGAAAAAAATAATGAAAATGAAAAATAAAATGGTAACTTTAATTACCCTTACATTATTATTTATATGTAACAACATCTGTGCTCAGAAAAAGTTAGAGGTCGGATTCAAAGGCGGATTAAACATATCTTCATATATTGGCAAGGGCAGCCATACAAGTTATTGGGCAGTTGGTTCCGATGATAATGGAATAAAACCTGGCATAATTTTGGGTTTATATGCAATCCACTATTTGAAAGATAAGTATTCTCTTCAGATCGAATTGTTATATATCCAAAAAGGAGCTTACGTATCTATTCATAGTGTTTCTTATGGAAGTGGGGAATATTATAAGATGAACAATACATGGAAAGGAAATCAAGTATTAACATATATTGAGCTGCCGATACTTATTAAATGGAAAGATGTTCTCAAATTATCTTTTAAGTCATTTCCTTACTTCGGAGTATCTTTTGCTTCTTTGTACAAAGCAGAAGCTAAGTATGATTTTGAATTTATCGCACGAGATGAATCCGGAAACATCACTGACCAATATTCAGAACATAATATAAGATATGATATTTATCATACGATAAAACCAATAGATATAGAACTTTTAGCAGGAATTACTATCCCTTTCAAGCTATTTGGTAATTCATTTAGTTCCGATTTAAGATATACTGTCAGCATATTACCAATAAACCAAATAGGGAGTAATCAGATTAGAAGTAATTCTATTTCAGTGACGTTTAGTTTACCTTTTAACTAAATAAGGATAATCATGAAATATATTTTAAGATTCCTGGTATTTGTTGTGATACTTTTTATTACAGCTTGTATGGTAAATTCTCCTACACCTTCAATATATGCAGTTAGCCCTGCAGATAGTAGTATCTTTAATCTTGATACCTTAACGGTTGTTGATTTTTATTTACCTGACTTCGATCAAGAAATACAGTTACAAATCTCAGATGATTCGTTATTTATGGCTATCATATATGACAATGTTTTCCAGAATCAAAATTATCATTATCTCCCAGCTATTTTTTTTAGAGAAAATACAAAATACTTTTGGCGAATACGAGGTAAAGATACTGACTCTGATTTTTCAATCCTATCTTTCGTTCATAATCGATGGAGCGAGTGGTCAGAATGTTGGTGTTTTTTTATAATGTAGGATTATATGAATATTATTACAACGAATTGGAGAAACTATGAAATTAAGAAATTGCAAAAAATTAATAGTACTTATTATTTTATTAACTATAGCTAATCTTTTAATTTATGATTATTCTATATGTCAGATAAGTACAATATTACCTTTAGATCGTTTGCCGATTCAGGGAACACAAGTATGGGAAGAAGCAGGATACATCGGAGGATTGGATAACATACCATCTATTACAAAGTTTATTGATGTTACAACATATGGTGCGATACCTGATGATGGAGTTGATGATTATCTTCAGATAAGTTCTGCAATAGACAATCGAGATATTCAAGGAAATACTATTATATATTTCCCTACTGGAAATTACTTAATTAGTGAAACATTATTGTTACCAAGTAATGTAATTATTAAGGGATTTAATGCTGAGACAGATTATAAATCATCTATAGAATTCAACTTAAATTATGAAAACAAGCAATGTATATACATTCTTGGAAAAAGTAATGTTGGTATTGAAGATATTTTTATTCACAGAGGGGATTTTTTTATACCTGAACCTATTCCAATGCCGCTATCTCATACAGAATCAAGTAATATACATTTTAGAAATTCAGAAAATTGTTGGGTTAGTGGTGTCCGTATTTATAATACACCAAGATGGCATATTCATATTGATGGTTCTAGTTCACATATATCAATAATAGGTAATTATTTCGAAGATGGTTTTTCTCACCAAGGTGGTCAGTCATATGGTGTGGCATTTTGGGGTGATCAATCAAATTCATGTCTTATTGAAAACAATATTTTTAGGCATTTAAGACATGCGATGTTAGTACAGACAGGAGTTTTCAATAATGTATTTGGTTATAATTATGCGAGAGAAAAACATGGTATGTGGGGTTTTGTGGATATATCCAGTGCTATGGGAGATATTGCATTACATGGACATCACTCAGGTTACAATAACGGCTCATCCTATAATCTATATGAAGGCAATATAGTTGATTTGATTAGAGTGGATGATATATGGGACGAAAACGGACCATATAATACTTTCTTTAGGAATAATGCGTTACAAACAGGGTTTATTATTGATCCCATTGAAGGGACAACTCAAACTGAACAAAATATTATTGGAAATCTATATACTATTATTGATCCAATTTACGACCTAATTATGATCACTCAATGTTTTTATAATGGTAGGTTCAAGTTTTTATTGCAACAATTAAATTATTAAATACCTCTTTAGGAGTTAGCCAATTCAAGGTTTTTCTTGGTCTTTCATTCAACATG
>ASNI01000048.1 GCA_000404785.1 Cloacimonetes bacterium SCGC AAA252-N17 | reverse complement strand
TTGTATCTTGCTCCTCTGGATGCATCTCCTTTGTCTGTTGCTAATCCATCCAATATTACACCTATTGCATGACATGTAGAATCTCTATCCAAAAGCACTGCACCATCAATTGACGTGATTTGTTGAATTATCTTTTCGGCTAATTTTAGGGGTTTTAATAGGAAACATTGTTTTCCTAACCTTATTGCTTCTTTTGAAGCATTATCAGAAATCACAAGCATTGTACCATGCTTTTGTTTTGTCGCTTCCATTGAGATATCCCATAAATCATCAATTTGTTCTTTACTAATCCCATCAAATAATCGAGGAAAATCCGAATAAAACTTTTCTCTATTAATTTTTTCAACTGGCAATGAAGGTTCTCGGTATTCAACTACCATCATTGGATTATTGTCATGAGAAAGCTCCCATTTGAAATGGCTAGTAAAACTAATTACGAATAAAGTCTCCTCCTTTGGATTATACTTTCCCCTTAATTCACCAAGTCCATAAATTAAAGCTGTATCTGAGATTATCGAAGAGTTATTATCTGATAATTCTAAAAACTTACGAACTTTTCTGTAATCACTAACCCTTATTGGGTCTCTAAGTTGTAAAGTAATTTTTACATTTTTATGGTCTTTGGGTGCAATTATCATGTTCCCAATACCGACAGCACCTTCATATTTCATTGATGCGATTTCATTACATGCATCATATAATCCGTGCAGCCCTTCAAAATTCCTGCCTGCCGCTGAAACGGTATACATAAATTGTCTACCTGCGTTCCTTAGCAATTCATCAGAATTTCGCTCAATTGAATTTATCGAATTATTTGGGTCTTTCAATGCATTTGAGCATTCCTTTAAAAAGATGTTAATTGTACTTTCTATAAATGAACGATAGATTGTAAATCTTTCATCCATTTTATATGTAGTCAATGTGTAATACTTATTTAAAGCATCTTTATTTAGAGATAAAATAGTAAATACTAAGAATCCGTCAATATATGTTGGTGATGCAACAAAATATTCATTTTCTCCATATATATTTTCTCTTTTTAGGATTTTTTGTATTCCTTCTATATATGATTTAGTGGTAATTCTTTTTTCATGATTCTCTTGTGCTATTTGATGAGAATGAAAGATTCTTCCCTCTTCATCTACTTTTTCAAGTTGCGTAGCTAAATCTTTTAAATCTGAAAAACTATTTACATTATAACCACAACTCTCTGGTTCGAGACAAACAGGATGTCTGTCCTCTCTTTTATCAACCAGTATACCGATGAAGAAAACTTTTGGATTCAGTTTATAATCAATTTTCTTGAATAAACTTTCTGCTGATACCTGAAATGAAATCTGAACATGCTGTTGGTATCCCCACATAAATAAATCTATTGTATTTCCCATAGTTGTTATGATGTTTCTTTAAATGCCCTGTAACTGTAAATTGTATGAGTAGTGGCAGATTGCGTAGCACTTTTCTGTCAAACCGTGACAAAGTTGATGCGGGCTACAACCGTTGGTATTTCGCACTTTACCTGCCATTACTTATACAAAATGTTAGCAAAAGTACTTTTCATTCTTTTATCTTTTTTAATGCTTCAATAAAGTCATTCTCAGTTATAAATAGTTTATCTAAATCTATTCGTTCGTCAGAGTTAATTGTGATTAATTTATTTAAATTCATGCTTCGTCTCATACAGTTATATGCAGCTTCATTTACAACAAAAGCTATTTCAGCTCCAGATAAACCAAACAACTCCTTTGAAAACATATCAATATCCACATCACTTGCAAGAGGCATCTCTTTTGTGAAAATTTCGAATATTTTTTTACATCCAACTGTTGTTGGTTTCTTTATTTCTATTTTGTAATCAAATCTTCCCGGTCTAAGTAGAGCATCATCAAGTAATTCTGGGCGGTTAGTTGATGCTAAGACAGAGACATTTCCATATGTCTCCATTCCATCCATAAGTGTTAAGAGTTGATTTACAAACTTTGAATCAAGACGACCAGAATCTGAATCGGTTCTTTTTTGAGCTATTGAGTCAATTTCATCAAAAAAAATTATGGCAGGTTGATTATTGCGAGCTTCAATGAATTTTTCTCTTAATCTTTCTTCAGATTCACCATGCCATTTACTTATTAATTCTGGACCTGAGATAGGTATAAAATGAGCATTTATTTCATTAGCAATTGCTTTTGCAATCAAAGTTTTTCCATTTCCTGGCTCACCATATAACAATATTCCTTTATGAGGCTTAATTCCTAAATGTTGAAATAACTCGGGCTTTATTAAAGGCAATTCAATTACTTCTCTGACAATTTCAATAATATCATCAATCCCGCCAATGTCATTAAATGAAACATTTGGAATGTTGCGATTATTACTATTAACAGGCTCTGATTGGTTTTCTGATTCTTGCTCTTTTTCAAATAGTGAAATACCAAATGATAGTCCCCTCTTTTTATTTTCAGATTCTTTGGCTACATGTTCAATAGAAACAGGTTTCCTTTGAATTGTAGTTCCAAAGAAATCCTCTTTATAAATTATTTCCCAAAACTCTGTTGTTAAATCAATCTCATCTGGAAGTTCATTTAATATCTTAGTGCTTTTAGATTTATCAAAATAGGGGCATGAACTTATCCCTTTCTCTAGTATTTCTTTATCAAGTCTTTCTTCAAGTTTACTTTTATCAATAATCCAAGTATCCTCGTTTTTAAAAAAACCGAATTTGTACCAATAATTGACATTATAGGAATAATAACTGTCTGAATTCAAATGTCGAATCGTTTCATTAATGTATTTACATCCCCATCCTTCATGAGAATTATCTATGTTGCAATAATTGTCTTTGTTAATGGCTCTGTTGTATGAATCCGAACATTCAACAATTTGACGCATTTGATTAAAAAACCTCCATGGTTGTATTTCTACCTCATTTAAAAACATCTTTGAAGTTGTCCAACCATGAATAATTTGATAAAGCTCTTCAATAAGCCTGAATTTGGATATTAACTCTGACTTTTCAACAATAATGCTGTTAATTGAAAATCCGTCATCTACTACTTGGCAGTTATCAAACTTTTTTAATAGTCGTAAAGCTTGTGAGTAATTCTTTGATGTTGATTTTCCAAATTGTAATTGTAGCATCTTCATTCAGTATTTTTGCTAACTACTTCCTAAACGACATATTACGTTTAGCATGCCATATTAGGGTTATATGCGAATAGATCATTCGTTTATTTTTTCCTTATCCGAAAAAATGAGATCTGCAGGTGAGATGATATTTTGCAGATTTTTTGTGGAAACATGGGTGTAGATTTCTGTGGCTTTAATACTTCTTTTTCTGCTTTTCATAATTAATCCATACATAAAATCTTTATTTGTAGCAATAAAATGCCATCAAAATTTACCTGTCAATGAAAAAATATTTACTAATAAACACTTAACTCGTTCCCAAGTTGAACTTTGGAACGAGTAATTAAACGAGTAACTAATGCTCAATCTCATGAACTACCCACACATTGGGTTCAGTATATTCACCAAGATTGGACTTTACGTCAATATGAATTTGACTTAAAGCTCCTGGTACAGTATATTCTCCGGATTCAATAAAAGTCAGACCAGTCCATTCTTCCCATTCTCTGATTGTACCCGGAATATACATCGCTTTGTGCGAGGAATGAACAACCACATATATCGCATAAAATGAACCAAACAGACTTGGTGTGGCACATCAGGTAAGATCTTCTTTACAACACCAAGAAAGCATTTACCTCTACCAAAATCACTGGTGATCCCTCATATCTCTCGTGGATAAACCTCTTTAAGGTTCTTTAAAAACTGTTCTGCCGTGCATTTGTTCTCTCCATCGCACACCATAAACGATAGTGGCTGTTTCGTCTTGGCATCTATGGAAAGAAACACCGTCTTCTTCCTGCCTTTGATCTTTAGCTCTTTACCGTCAATCTGTATGACTCCACTACATCGTGTAGAATCGATTCTTATCCGTAAGGTTGTAGATGAGATACTATAAAGCCAGTTCAGTATTGTTGATATCGATACACCATAACGTCTTCTTATGTCTTGTAGTGAACTCATGCTAATGACATAATCAAAGACTACTTTCTTCTTGAGATCATCGCTTGTTTTCTTGCGTTTGTCCTTTCCAAAATGAGTGAAACTTGTCCCGCAATGATTACAAAAATATCTCTGTGTTCTCCGTTTTACCGAACCTCGTAGCGTGAATATCCGACTATAGATGAAGCCGTTCTTTTTTGTGTCTAAACTGCTACATTCCTGACACCGTTTTTTTTTCGTTATACTCATGACACAAGTATAATCTATTGTAACTTCCTATGCCAACCAACTTTATGTGCCTTTCCAGACACAGTTAAGTTAACACTCCCCTTTTTCATTTTTACTTTTTGATATTTTTCTTCTTACGATTGCTGACCTTATCCTTCACTTTGTCGATCAGACGCTGATGAAGGGCTTTTTTAATCTCATCGATCTTACCGTAGGAAATGATATTATCTCCAAGCAGAATTCTTGTTTCATCAGTGAGATTTGTAATGATATTTCTGCCACGCTCGATAGCGAGGACCTTCATTTCAGGATGCTTTTTCACAACATCAGATAAATTCATGTGATAGAGTTCGCTGTGCTTTGTTACTTCTATGTTAATAATACCGAATCCTCCAGAAGAGATAACAAGGTCCTGCACGTATGTTCGGCTGATGAAGTTTTTTTTTATAAAGAAATTTTGTATGACTTTTGTGATTTTTTTTGAAAATTTATTGCGAAAAAAGAGAGTAAAAACCGCCCAGCAAAAAATTGTAATGATCAAGATATTTATTAGAACGGACAATGTCGGCAAATTATCCAGGTGAATAATTGGTTCAAAAACCTTATGTACAAGCTGAGAGGGGCGCAGGGAGTTCACAAAAGTTGCGATCAGTGTAACAAGACCTGCATGCCCTATGATCATGAGTATTGTAGCGATCTTCCGCCGCTGCTGGCTTTTTACGATTAGTTCGGATTCCTTAGTGGTAAAGCCCGTACTCGTAAAGCAGGAAAGCGCCTGGAATTTCGCAACTGTCCATTCCAGTCCGGTGAGCTCGAATGCAACAGCACCTATACGAACCACAGTAATAGAAATAATTACGATCACAACGAAAAGAATTAAATTCATAGTGTCCTCTTATAAGTAGCGTTTTAATTTATGGGTAAGATCCTTACTGAGTATAAGATGAAATTTATTATAAAGGTTTGGATAGGTTTCTTTCAGACGTTTTAACTTAGCGTGTTTCCAGACAATAATGCGTACATCCGTTTCTGCGATCACATTTGCAGAAGGATTTTCCTCCATAAGATACTGCATTTCTGCAACAAAATAACCGCGTGACAAATGGGCAACGACCTTGTCATTCTTCTTCACAACAGCAGTGCCGTCAATGATCTGGATGATCTCATCGATCTTCACGTTGTCATGACAGATGTATTGATCTTTACGAAGTTTTCTCTCTTCCCCCATCTTCCAGAAAAGCATGAACTCCTTTGATGTCATATCGGAAAATAATTTGTTATAGAGATCTAGAATTTCTTCATCAATATGCACTTCTTTATTCTCAAGAAGAATGCGTATGACCTGAACAAGGTTGATCACTGCAAAGAGAGACATCCAGAAAACGATCACATAGTCCTGCAGGATGATACCGCGTGCGATCATACACAGTCCTGCAATAATGAGCACAATACGCAGCCAGAATATCTCTTTGATGATAAAACCGATAGCTGTGCCGATGTAGTACAAATTCTGCAAAATTATAACTGATATTGGTTTCATTATTCCTACCTCACAATGATAATCTTTTCAGTTGCACTCACAGTATTGTCACTCATCCTGATAAAGTACAGTCCCGAAGAAAGGGTAGTTGAAATATTAAGAGTAAACTCATTTTCACCAGCTATTGCCTGAATTTCCTGTTGATAAATTTTTCTTCCCCTCACATTATAAATAGAACACATAACATTCTTTGCTTTTTTTGAGAAATATGCAATATTGATCTCGTTTTGGGCAGGATAAGGAAAAACTTCTTTAATACAAAGTTCTCCATTTTGGTCAAATGCAGGATCATCCACACTTACATACTCAAACAGTTCATCTGTTGTAAAGGCAGTTGGTGCAAGCAAATATGCCGGAACACTACCTGTTCTTGCCGACCATAAGATCGCACCGGTTGAGGGAATATACTGAATTACCTGAATATTCGAAGATATACCTGCGGCACCGGAAAGCAGAGACCAGCTTCTCTCAGGATCGATGAAAGTGCTTATGTCCAGTGAATCTACAATGCCCTCATATCTGTAGCAATAGACCGGCGCATATAATTTCCTGAAATGATTGGTCGCAGCAAGATTATCGCCGGGAATTTCTGTATTGTCCGCCTGCGTACGAACCACAATGCCCATATAATTATTGCATTCTATAATTAGCGCAAAGCTGTCCTTTTCTGTCGAACTGAGCACATTCATGATCGAGCCGGTCCGCTGCACATTATCGCTTACTGCCCTTACCACATCAATTGGATCGCACTGTCCGGAGCCGTCATAATCCACTGCTTCAATGCCGTTTCTTATAGAAAGAAATATTGGTTGAAAGGTATCCTGCGGATCGTAGGAATTATTGTTTCCGACATTATAAAAAGAGCCGACACCGTTCTCATTTATCGCAGAAAGGCAGCCGAACAAACCTGGAAAAGTAAAGGAAATCCAATTCTGCTCATCGGATTCTGTGGGAAAGGAAACCATAAGAATATGATTGTCCAAAAGTGATTGATGAGGAGTCCAATCAAGAAAGCGGGTTATGATACTCTCTCCCAAAAGTCCAGGTGCAGTTACTGTGCTTGCTCCCCAGCTTGTAAGAGAAGAACAAAATGAATTATCAGAAAAGGGATTTTTGTCATCGGCAAAATCTACAATGGAATTGCACATCATCAGATCGGTAACATCAATATCCCGTTCCAATACATCATTATATAAGGACTGCCCACCTGCTACAATGCCATCGAGAACCCCATCTCCTTCAGTGATATACTTATCATCAACTACAAAACTCTGCTCAAAATTCGCACGAGTAACTCCGTAAAAATAGGCATTATTACCGAAAAGATACCCAAGAAAATAATTGCAGAATATATCTATTATCTCATTGCAAAGCATATATCCATGCCCATAGCCGCGCTCATAATGAGTTCCCCACACTCTGACGATCTTCTTGCTATCCTTGTATTCAATATATCCCTGCAGCTCCTGAGCACTTAGTAATGCTGTTGAGAAAGCAAGTATTAATAAAATCGCAATAATTTTTTTCATCAATCAATATCCTTCCAGCGTTCATCGTCAGGAGCGTTTTTTTCAAGCTTCTTTTTTAGCTGCTCATAATTATTATGCCTATCATTTACCTTGAGCAATCTCAAATACAGAAACTGAACATCGAGGTCTGAAACCTCTTCATCGGGGTCCTCGATATCCTCACCTTTGTAGGTAAATCCAGTTTCCAAAGTTGCAAGCGCTTCAGCATTTTTACCCATTGCATCCTGCACTTCTGCAAGCATAACATAAGCATCATAATGCTCCACACGTGTTTCAATTGCTTTCTGGAGAGCAGTTTCCGCCAGTTCAAGTTCACTGGTTTTGAAGTAAGCTTCTCCCTTATGACGCCATGAACAGGACCAGTCCGGAAACTCCTCATTCAATCCCTCATACACTTTTATGCATTCATCATATTTACCGATTCCAAGCAAAATGTTAGCATACTGAAACTTAATATTCGGAGCCAGCGAATCAACACGAGTTTCAAACTGCTCGAGCATTCTCTCCAGTTCGATCAAATATAAATAGGACAGCATCAAACGGGCGCTGTCGCTTTCTTCATCCTCTGCAAGTTGTGCGGAATAATGCTTAAACGCATTCTCAAAACTCGAAATATTCGGATCGGCATAATAATCCTGAAATGGATTGGCTTCTGAATCCTGAGCGTGCAGGATCGTGAAGGTAGCACATATCAGCATTACACATAAAATAATCTTTTTCATACATCCTCTCTTTCAGGTTTTTGGGATATTATTGAAATGTGTATTTTTAAGTCAAAAAAAATAGAAAGATATTGCATAGTGACTTACTCAATTCCAGTTTGATGCTCTCATTACCAAGCCTTTAGGACGTGAAATCTTTTTATTTATTTCACTGGGGTGCTCTTCTGAGCTCGAGTCTATGCAAAAGTTTTGAAGAGAAAATTTGCCATAAAAAATTATGTGAAACAAATAAAGGAAATCGAAAAACAAAAAAGAGGTCATGATGGATAGACTCGCATTATTAAAAGAACTCACCCTTTTGCCGGGCATTTCCGGATTTGAATATTTCATCAAAGATTTTATGATAGAGCAGCTCGGGGAACTCGCTCCCTATGAGCAGGACAGACTCGGACAGATCACATTCACTATGAAGGGGCAAGCGGACAATCCGAAAATTCTTTTTATTGCTCATCAGGATGAGATCGGCTTCATGGTAGCTGATGTCATGGATTCCGGCTTGATACAATTCCACCCTATCGGCGGTTGGAATAAGTACACACTCATGTCCAGTCCGGTTGAGATCATTACACAAAGTGGGGAAAAGCATGCTGGCGTTTTCGGCTCTATGCCTGTGCATTTCATTCGAAATAGAAAGGACACACCTCCTGAAATGTCTGACATGTTCATTGATATCGGAGCAAAATCCCGCAAAGATGCCTTTGAGAACTTCAGCATCAATATTGGTGATCCGATCATTCCCATTCCCTATTTCTATTATGAAGAGCGCAACCGCAGGATCATATCAAAAGCGTTTGATGACCGTGCTGGTATTGCAGCACTGATTGAACTGGGAAAAGCACTAAAAGATACACCTCATCCGAACACAGTATATTTGAGCGGAAGCGTACAGGAAGAAGTGGGCGGTTCCGGCTCTCGAACCCTTGCACGAACTATAGATGCGGATATTTGCGTGGTGCTGGAAGGAGCTCCTGCAGATGACATTCCCGGCATTCCATTCCGTGCACAAACCTGCGTGGGCAAAGGAGCACACCTACGTGTATACGATCCTTCCATGATCGGTGACCCAAAATTGAAAGATACCTTTATAAAACTGGCAAAAAAACACGACATTCCCTTGCAGGTAACGCTTCGTCACGGTGGCGGAACTGACGGTAGACATATTCAAACCTCAGCTCATGGCATTCCATCAATTGTGTGCGGTGTTCCGGTTCGGTATGCTCATTCCCACAACAGCATGATAAGTTTGGATGATTTTGATGCGCTGATAGATTTGCTGGTTGAATTCGTGAAGGTGTATAAATTGGATCACTCACCACAGAGAACACAGAGAGCACAGAGAAAATAAAACAAATAATATGATATAATCCGAAGATGAGAATGGCTATTCTCACCTTCATGCATTTATTATCGGAAATGTATTTAAATTAGTTTGGAGTTGACGACTCTGTCGTCTTATAGTATTTGTTCACGGTAACGTGGTGCTCGATGCGCTCCAATATGTTTGAGGACTGGCTTGATTGCTACAAAATTGTGATGGAGTTCTGAACAGATAATCAACTGAAAAGGCTTAGGATTTTGGGAACGAGATAAGATTGAGAGATTTGGGAACAAGAGGAATATGCTTTAATGTATTAAAACCAGTTTTTTTATTTCCTCTCCACTTCCTTGTACAAACCTACAAAAATAAATTCCCGATCTCATTCCCTCAGAATTCCATTTTACTTCATAGTTGCCGGTGCTTTTGTTCTCATTGAGAAGACGCTTAACTAATTTTCCACGCAGATCGTACACATCAATTTTCACGTTGCTGTTTTTCTTAAGGTAGGTTCAAGTTTTTATTGCAACAATTAAATTATTAAATACCTCTTTAGGAGTTAGCCAATTCAAGGTTTTTCTTGGTCTTTCATTCAACATG
>ASNI01000047.1 GCA_000404785.1 Cloacimonetes bacterium SCGC AAA252-N17 | reverse complement strand
TGAACTGCATTTCATATATTGATGATACAGCTTCTTCCACCTGCGAGCTTGTGTTCAATATTATTGAGGATGACCTTCCTCAATTTCCTGAAGATGTGAAGAAAAAGATCGCACTTGCACTTTATATGGGCATTATTTTTGATACAAATAATTTTGCAAATAAAAATGTATCTCCCAGAACTTTTGAGGTGTGTGCTCATCTCAATGCTTATGGCGCTGATAATAATTTGGCATATAAAAAGCTCTTTGAGAATAGAAAAACAAAAGAATTGCAGCTTCTCGGGCTTACTCTTAGTGGTATTGAAGAATTCCATAACGGCAAGGTCGTTATGTATTCGACAACTCAAAAAATGCTTCAGGATACCGGTCTTACAATCGAGGTTACAGAGGGTTTCTCTAAGGATGTCAAACCTACAAATGGAAGAGATGTAGTGGTCTATATTCGTGAAACCGGCAAAGATATCTATAGAGTTTCTCTTCGTTCAAGTTACCGAGATGTTCAAAAGATCGCTGAACATTTCGGTGGCGGGGGACATGTTCTGGCATCAGGTTTTCGAGCAAAAATGAAATTGGCTGACCTGAAATCTAAATTATTGTCTCTGCTCAAATAAATTCAAGTTATGCAAGGTGTAATTTTTATTGATAAACCGGCGGGTATTACTTCTTTTGATGTGATCAGGCGTCTGCGTATGGTTACGAAAGTTCGCAAGATAGGGCATGCAGGCACTTTAGATCCTTTTGCAACAGGTTTATTGATAGTGTGCATCAGCAGGCAGACAACAAAAAATATTGATCAATTTGTTAGATTAGACAAGACCTACACTGCTGTCCTGAAACTCGGCGAAAAGACAGATACTGCTGATATTGAAGGAAAAATTATTGAAGTGAAGGACGTTCCCGAAAATGTTGAGCAAAATATTAATAAAGTATTTTCTTCTTTCATAGGAGAGATCGAACAGGTACCTCCTCAATTTTCTGCGATCAAGAAAAACGGAGTTCGGCTTTATAAGACTGCAAGAAAAGGGATTCAGGTAGAAGTTGAGCCCAGAAAAGTTTTTATTCACACACTTTCATTCTTGAATTATCAAAAACCATATCTTGAATTCAGCTCAACTGTTTCAAAAGGCACTTATATTCGTTCTTTAGGTGAAGATATTACTGCAAAGCTCGGTACTGTGGGGCATCTTACAGAATTGCGAAGAGATGCAATTGGTCCCTTTTCTGTTGTTGATGCGATAAGTTTGGAAGCCATAACAGAAGGAACTCTTGAAAATTCAATACAACCTATTGACGAAATAATTGCAATAGTGCAGAAATACAACAATGAAAAATCTTCATAAAATTCAGAAGCATCTGAAAAATCCTGTTGTCACTATTGGCACTTTTGATGGTGTGCATATCGGGCATAAAGCGCTTCTGACCAGAATGGTGGAACGCACAAAAGTGCTTGATGGTGTCTCTATTGTTATCACTTATCATCCACACCCGATCGAGATTTTGAAGAAAAAAGTATATCCTTTTCTACTAACAGAAAAGATAAAGAAAGAGCAGTTTTTAAAAGAAGTCGGTATTGATTATGTGCTTTGGCTTGATTTTGATTTGAATATTGCTCACCTTACTCCGGAAGAATTTGTAAGGGATTATTTATACAAACAAATCGGAGCGAAAGAGATAATTATCGGTTATGATTGGCACTTTGGAAAGAACCGCTCCGGAGATTACCATCTTCTGAAAAAAATAGAGCGGGAGCTGGATTTCCATGTTGAGATGGTCGATGAAGTTTTGGTTGATGATGAGATCGTTTCCAGCACTGCTATTCGAAAATATCTAAGCGAAGGCAATATTCAACGAGCAAACAAAATGCTAGGACGTAATTATTGCATTATGGGAACTGTGGAAAAAGGTGATCAGATCGGCAGAGGGTTCGGATATCCGACGAGTAATCTCAAACCTTTGGAGATCAGGAAATTATATCCTGCTATTGGAGTGTATATTACGCAGTTAAGATATGCTCATAAGATGTTTTGGGGACTTACCAATGTGGGAACAAGACCGACTATTGATAAAAATAATCGACAGAAAAATGTGGAGACACATATTTTAGATTTTAATGAACACATATACGAACAGGAAATCGAATTGTTTTTTATTCAGAAAATTCGTGATGAGGTTGAATTTGAATCAATAGATGCGCTTGCCAAGCAGATCAGGAAAGATGAAACCTATGCTCGTAATATTATTGAGAAATTGAACAATGAATAATTCTGCAATCATAACTGCTGCCGGGATAGGACGACGGCTAAACTCCTCGAAGAAGAAGCAATTTATTGAAATTGAGGGCAAACCAATTCTTCTTTATACACTTGATAAATTTATTCAAGCCCAATGTTTTGATAGCATAATCATAACATGTCCTGCATCTGATGTTGTATTTTTAGAGGATATACTTTTTGGCAAATTTGGTTATGAACGAAATCAGATTTCGATAATCCCAGGTGGAAAAAGGCGGCAGGATTCTGTGTATAATGCGTTAAAAATAATTGATGAGACAACAGAAATCGTGGCAATCCATGATAGCGTCCGTCCTTTTGTGAAGATCTCAGATATAGTTGAGAGTGTTGAATTAGCAAGAAAATATGGAGCTGTTACTCTTGCACATCCTGTAAAAAATACGATCAAACAGGTTGAAGATAATCAGGTCATCAAAACTTTAGACAGAAAGAATTTGTGGGAAATCTATACCCCGCAAACATTTAGGGTTAGGCTCATAAAAAAAGCTCATGAATTTGCAAAAACAAAAAACTTAGCTGTTCGAGATGATTCAGAATTAGTAGAAATTTTCG
Organism: Cloacimonetes bacterium SCGC AAA252-N17; assembly: GCA_000404785.1. GTDB lineage: Bacteria > Cloacimonadota > Cloacimonadia > JGIOTU-2 > JGIOTU-2 > Celaenobacter > Celaenobacter polaris. Next base: position 16,347 of record ASNI01000047.1, on the reverse strand, counting down.
GCAAAAATGTTTATGTTTTAAAAAGCTCATCCGAAAATATCAAAGTGACAAATCAGTTTGATTTAAAAATTGCTAAAATGATCCTGAAAGAGAAGAATTACACACGGATTCAGCAAATAAAATGAAGAAAAATAAAATAAATTCATTAATCTGTGAAAATCTGTTCAATCTGTGTGGGTCAGCGTGCCATTTATTAAAGAACAGAACACAGATTTACGCAGATAAGGCAGATGAATGCAGATTAAAATTTGTAATGAAAGAAAATTACAATATTAATTTATTTATCAGCGTAAATCAGTATGATCAGTGTAAATCTGCGTGCTATTCCCTCAGGAGGAAAAGATGAAAATCGGTTTTGGATATGATGTTCATAAGTTTGTAGATGGCAAACCTCTCATACTGGGTGGTGTACACATCCCTTTTGAAAAAGGTTTGCTTGGTCATTCCGATGCAGATGCGCTCATCCATGCCATCATCGATAGTCTGCTTGGAGCTGCAAACCTTGGGGATATTGGCACGCATTTTCCGGATAATGATGAAGTATATAGGGATATTTCCAGTGTCATACTTCTTGAAAAAACATCTGAGCTTTTAAAGAATTCAAAATACACAATCGAGAATATCGATGCGACTGTGGTTTTAGAAAAACCGAAGCTGGTTCCATATATTGCTGATATGAAACAAATTATTGCTGACAAACTTGACATAGATTACTTACAAATCTCGATAAAAGCTACTCGAGAAGAGGGGATGGGATTTGTAGGAAATGGCGAAGGCATAAAGGTTTTTGCCGTGTGTTTAATTGACGAAATGTAATATATGATAGAGAATAATTGTTTAGATATAATAATAAAAAATGCAAGTCAACTTGTAACGGCAGCTTCACAGTTTCCCAAAACCGGCATTGAATTGCAGAATTTGGGTATCATCGAAGATGGATCGCTTGGTATTGTTGATGGGATGATTTCCTGTATCGGAACCACAGAAGAAATTCTAAGATCATATACTGCAAAAACAATCATCGACGCTTCTAAAAAAGTTGTTATGCCGGGATTTATTGATCCTCATACTCACCCCATTTTTGTAAAAACTCGTGAAAACGAATTTGAGATGCGCCTGCAAGGGAAATCCTACAAAGAAATCTCTCAATCCGGTGGGGGAATACGAGCAAGCATTAAGGATGTGAGGAATGCATCACTTGATGAGCTTGTAGATCTTGGACTCAAGCGTATTAACAAAATGCTGGAGATGGGCACAACCACAATTGAAGCAAAAAGCGGGTATGGACTCACCACAGAATCCGAAATTAAAATGCTCAAAGCGATTCAAATGATTAATGAAATGTCAGATATGGAAATCATCCCGACCTTTCTTGGTGCTCATGAATATCCTGAAGAATTCAAAGACGAACATGAGAAATATATTGATATTTTGATAAATGAGATGCTTCCTGCAGTTAAAGAACAGAATTTAGCTGAATATTGTGATATTTTCTGTGAGGAACATGTTTTTACAGTAAATGAATCACGTAGAATACTCAATGTTGCAAAGGAACTTGGTTTTAAAATAAGGTTTCATGCTGATGAACTGGAACCTATCGGAGGAGCTGAATTAGCAGCAGAAGTTAATGCTGTTTCTGCTGATCATCTTGTTGCAATATCAGATGAAGGTATAAAAAGATTGAAAGAAGCCGGTGTCATACCGATACTGCTTCCTGCGACTACGTTCAGTCTTGGGCTTTCAAAATATGCTCCAGCCAGAAAAATGATCGATGCAGGATTGCCAATAGCTCTTTCTACAGATTTCAATCCGGGTTCTTGTAATTGCGATTCTCAGCAGTTCGTCACAAGTTTAGCATGCCTTCTGATGAAAATGCTACCTGCTGAAGCTATCAATGCAATAACTATCAATGCAGCTCATTCCCTGGAAATGGGTAAACTTATTGGCTCACTTGAGGTTGGGAAACAGGCGGATGTTATTATTCTGGACATGCCAACCTATCAGTATTTACCATATCATCTTGGAAGTAACACAGTGAAAACTGTGATCAAAAAAGGTAAGATAATAAAAATCTAAATGGAATATCAACTATGAAAAAACAAATTTTCATCATAATTTTAATTATTTTTCTGCCATTCATTCTAGTCGCGCAGTCGAAAATGAATATTGCTCAGTCGTCTTATCAGACAATTCAATACAATGTGTCTGTGGTTGGTAATGTACGTTATCCCGGAACTTATATTCTACAAGCCGACCAACGTGTGTTTGATGCAATCAAACGTGCTAATACATTTATTGACGAAAATGGAAATCTACATTTTAGTCCACCTGAAAATTCCTCCACTCGAAATATCACACTTAAAAATAAAAATGGAGAAACTTTGATTGATATTGAGAGATTTCTCCATTACGGTGACGAAAAGCATAATCCTTACATTCAGGATGGAGATATTATCATAGTACCTGCTATAAGAGAAATGGTTACGATATCAGGTTCAGTTAATTTGGGTGGTGAGTTTGAATTGGTAAAAAATGATCGTATTTTTGATATAATCATGCTTTCAATGGGGTTTTCTGATAAAGCATATTTAGACCCGGTCGAGGTGGTTCGTTTTGTAAACAACTCATCCAATACAGAAATGATATTTGTAGATTTTAATGATATATTAAATGATCCTGATAGTGAACAAAACATACTTCTAAAAAATGATGATCGAATATATGTAAGAGCAATCCCTGAATTTCATAGGAAAGAAGGAGTCTTAGTTAATGGTGAGGTAGAATTTCCTGGGGGCTACGCAATTGAAGATGGGAGAACCACTTTGTATGATATTTTAGTTGCGAGTGGCGGACCAACTCAAAAAGCGGATCTTCAAAATGCATTTCTTCAGCGAAAGAGTAGTGAAGATGTTGTTGATCCGGAATTTGAGCGACTCAAAATTATGTTAGTTGAAGATATGACTCCGCTTGAATATGAATATTTCAAAACAAAGTCAAGAGAGATGAGAGGAAAGTTTGCAACTGATTTTCAGAAACTGTGGTTAGAGAATGATCCAGAGTTCAATTTCTTGCTTAAAACAGGCGATTTTATTTTTATTCCTGACAAAACTGTGACAGTAACTATTTCCGGACAGGTGAAAAATCCCGGTCTGGTCACATATCTAGAAGGTAAGAATTATCTCTATTATGTGGATAAAGCAGGTGGGTTTGCCTGGCGAGCTCGAGAGGGCAAGATACGTCTCATTAAAGCAAACACAGGTGAGTGGATGAAACCTAATAAGAATACTCCTATTGAAGTGGGTGACATGGTTTTCATTCCCGAAAAACCCGAAATTGATTATTGGGATTTGACAAAGGATATAATGAGCATTGCTGCCCAGATAGCAACTGTAATAATTGTGATACAGAATGTTGCAAAATAAAATTTTTTAGAGGAAAAATGGAAGATAAAGAAATTAATTTGGTGGATTATTGGAATATAATTTGGGGAAAGAGAAGATTTATAATTATCACTGTTTTAATTGTTACGATAATCTCAGCAGGTATAAGTTTGATTTTGCCAAAATGGTATAAGGCAACAACTGTAATTATGCCACCTGCTAACGAAGAAGGACAATTTGGTGGACTGGGTGCAAATCTAAGTGCTTTTGGACTTGGTGGAATGTTGGGTGGTGGTGAAAGCCAGATGAGACTTCTTGCAATATTAAAAAGTAGAGCATTACTTAAATCAATTAGTGAAAAATTTGATTATCAAGAACGATACAAAATTGATAATTTGGAATCAGCTATAAAGATGGTACGAGAACATATAATGATTAATGTAGGGGATGAAGAACAGATTGAAGTTTCTGTTTTAGATAAAAATCAAGAAATTGTAGCAGATATAGCAAATTATGTTGTAGATTGTTTGGACAATTTAAATATAACATTAACAACCAGCAAAGCAAAAAGCAGTAGAGAATTTATTGAGAATAGGATGGAGATTGTAAGGGATAGTTTAAATAATTTAGAAAACAATATAAGCCAATTTATGGAGAAAAAAGGTATAATAAGCATTACTGACCAGATGAAAGCAGGTGTGGAAAAAGCAGCAGATATGAAAGCTCTGATAATGAGTAAAGAGGTAGAATTAGAGGTTAAGAAAAAAGTACTTACACCAAACAGTCCAGAGGTTATAGCGTTGGAGAGAGAGTTGAAAATTCTGCATAACAAGTTTGATGAGTTTTACTCAGATAAATCTTCAGATAAACTCTTTCTTAATTTTGAAAGTATTCCAGATATGCAGAAGGAGTATTTGCAACTGAAAAGAAAAGCAGAATATTACGCTAAGCTTTTAGAATATTTAGGCCCCCAATATGAGCAAGCTAAGATTGAGGAAGCAAGGAATGTGCCTACAGTGCAAGTACTGGATAGGGCGGTAAGACCAGAGCATAAAAATAAACCCCATAGAGCTATTATAGTTATATTTGCCTTTATAGCCAGTATTTTTATTTTCTCAATATATGTTATTTTTGTCTATAATTACAAAAAGATTTTAACCAAAAAATAATTTATTATATGGTTCTATTACCCTCAATCTATACCATTCCTAAAAAAGTCCTTACAAATTCAATTCTATTTTTAGTCTTTTCGATAATTTATTTTATGCATAAGTTTAAACTTATGTTATTTTTACTTTTTAGCATCTTTATAATTTCAATAGTTGATAAGGCATTAATTAGAACGGATATTTTTTATTTACTTAAGTGGGCAATATTTTTTGTATTTGTAATATTTGAACTTATAATTTTTAAATTTGATAAATGGAAACTTTCTTTTAGATCCGATTATTATAAGCTACCTATAATCTTTTTTGCAATATATATATTTTTATTCTCCTTTTTCTCAATGAATATTAAAACTAGTTTGTTTAAGTCTATAACCTTAATTTTTTTAATTCTTTTTAGTTTTGTAATTATTCCTGAAATTACTAAGACTAAAAATGACAAAGAAAACATTCTAAAACTTATAAAAAATATATTTTTATTTATTATTGTATTAAATGGTATATTATTAATTCTTTCACCAAGATGGGCATATGATTTTTGGGGAGTAAGATTTAGCGGGATTTTTTTTAATCCAAATGAATTAGGTATGATTCTTTTTGTATCATTGCCTATTTTTTGTTATTATTTATTAACTTCTAAAAGAAAAATAAATAGAATTTTAAATTTTATTGTGACATTATTAATATTTATCATTACAATTTTTACTTTTTCCCGAGCTTCTATGCTTGGAATGTTTATCTCAATAATGGTAATATTATATTATGTTAAGAAAAAATGGTTTAGAATTTTTTTAGTAGCCTTTCTAGTTTTTTCAATAGTTTTATTAAGTTCTCCTGTGACAATGCAGATTTTAAGATTATCGGATAATCCTCTAACATATAGAGATAAGATTTGGAAAGCAGGTTTAAGTAGATTTTCAGATCAAAAAATTATTGGAAATGGATACGGTACCTCTAAGCAGATAATGAGTAATAGACTTTTATTAAGAAAGTATGATATTAACAAATGGCATTTGGGTTTACATTTTCATAATATATATATTGAAGTACTTTGTGAGACGGGAATTATAGGCTTTGCACTTTTTTTGTCTTTTCTAATTTTTGTTATGTGTAAATTTATTAAAAAAATCAGGATTTCTAATGGAGAGGGAAAAATATTCACCATATGTTGTTATTCTCTTTTTTGGGGTGCAATTTTTCATGGTTTTTTTGAAAGTATGATGCTTTCGGCTGGTAATATATCAAATATAATATTTTGGACTCTAATAGGAATTTCATTACAATCTAATAATTTGGAATTCTATTATGATAACCAATCAATTTCTGGAAATCAATTAAACGTAAATAAACTAAAATGAGTGATACTATCAAAATCTTTGTTGGAATTATAATTCTTCTTTTTTGCCTCAATAAAAATGCTTGTTCTGAAGTCAAAGTTTTAAAAACCAAAGATAAATTATACGATTTTATAACAATGAAAGAATGCTCTTCCTTATTAATAGGGATTGATACAATCAATATTAAAATGGCATTAAATGAATCTGAGCCAATTACTTTTTGGATAGAAGGGAATAGAAATATTGAAAATGTAGGAATAGTTATTGATAAAACCCTTTATGGGGAAGATAATAATAAAATTAAACTAGAAGAATGTAAGTTTTTTTATGGAAAAACTGCAAGATTGGAAAACAACTATTTCCCGTTTTTTCTAATAAATTTTAAAAAAATAAGACTAATAAAGAACCAGCTCGTTTATATCTGGATTAATATTAGAATTCCAGAAGATAGTCAACAAGGAAAGTATTTTGGAAATATTAAAATATTGGATGATAATAATATTATAAATAGTCTTACTCTTTGCATTGAGGTTTATCCAATAAAGTTATCAAAACCTGATATACCCTTCGGTATGTATTATGATGAGGCAAGAAGTCCACAGATGTATTCCTCATTAAAATATCAAAAAAAATATTTTGAAGATATGAAAAATCATGAAATGAATTCTGTAACAGTATATAATTATTTAGAATTTTTGAAAAAGGATGGATCTTGCTATTGCGATTTTGAAAAATCATGGCGAGGAAGTGGAACTGGCCTTAATACAGTAATGAAAATTTTAAAAGAGAGTAAATTGGTGGCAAGCAATGCACCTATTCTGTTTTTATCGAAAAAAGAAGGTAATTCGCTTGGTGGTGGTGACTTAAATATGGCTACTATTAAAAAAATAATTCAACAAAGTAGAGAAAATGATTGGCCTGAATTTCTTTTCTATTTAGTTGATGAACCTTTCCGTTCAGGTTTTGTAAAAAACGCGCGAACAATTTATAATAGATCTTATAAAGTATTATCTCGGAGCTTAATGCCCAAATTAATAACAGCTATTGGGCCTAAAGGTATACAGCAAGTAGGAGATCTATACGATATTTGGATGTATGATATATATTTTGAGCAGATTGAAAAATATCGTCTATTAGCTGAGAGACAAGGTAAAGATTTTTGGATATATGATTGTAGACCAAATCGCTTTAGCCCAGGCGAGCAAAGGTATTTTGCTGGCTTGTTTACTTATAAAGCTAAAGCCAAAGGAAATTTTTGCTGGGTTTATATCCATTATAAAGACCTATATTTGAAAAAAGAAAATCAGGTCTTTCCTGCATATATCCCGAAATATGGATATGTACTTCCCTCTAATCAGGGGCCAATACCATTTATTAAATGGGAGGCGAGACGTGAAGGAATTGACGATTATAGGTATCTAATAACTTTAGAAGAAATTATTAAGAAAGCAAAAACTATAGGCAAACTTGAAGAAGCATATCTTGCTGCACAAACTTTAAATTCAATAATGAATACTATTAAGCTTGAGTGGAATACATTATTAGCACACAGATTTTTGGAAATTAAAGAAACATTAGCTAAGATAATTATTTCACTGGAATATGAAATCTCAGATTAGTTTTATGGGAATAAATAGAAATATAAAAAATATTAGTTATGTAACTATAGGTTTAATTTTAGGTAAACTAGCAGGTTTTTTTAAACATTTTTTTATTATCAAATATTTCGGTCTTACCTATAATTCTGATGTTTTTTTTATAGCAAATACAATAACTGAAATGGCAATTAATATTGTGTTAGCTGGATTATTAACTGGAGCGTTCATCCCTGTTGCAAGCGAAGTATTTGTTAAATTTAATGGAAAAAAATTCTCTGAATTTGTCAGCTCAGCATTCATTATTATTGGTGGAATTGTGCTAGTAGCTTCACTGTTATTATATATATTTTCTTATCGACTCGGGCAAATCATGGCGCCAGGATATCAGTTTGAGCAGTATCTTATGCTCTCTAATATTTTTAAAATACTTTCTCCTGGAATTTTATTTATCGGTTTAGCAGCAATTCTAAGAGGAATAATGCATACATTGGAAAGCTTTATTATTCCTGCATTCGGTTTATTCGTTGCTAATAGCACTACTATAGTATCAACTATTGCTTTTTATCATAAAATTGGGATTTTAGCTCCTGCTGTTGGAGCAAGTGTAGGATTCTTTTTATGGTTTTTAATGCAAGTTCCATTTACTGTTAAGTATTTGAAATTTAATAAATTATCAAGTATTTTCGATGTTTATGTAAAAAAATTATTTGTATTATGCATACCTGCTATAGTAGTTATTTTTTTAACAAATTTAATTTTAATCATTGAGAAAGCTGTCGCTTCAACGTTTATAGAAGGATCTGTGAGTCAACTTAATCTGGCTTTCAGAATCGCACATGTTTTTTCCAGTATTCTTGTGATACCCTTAGCTACAATAATTCTACCTAAAATGTCAAAATATTATGGAAATAATGATTTGCGTAATTTATTTGTATTAAGCGAGGGATCTATAAAAATTGTTAGTATAATTATGTTTTCATTTCTTTGTCTCATCATATTAAATGATAAGCTTATTATTAGTATGTTTCTTACAATACTAAATATTTCATCCACTTACCTAAATACTATATCAGGATTCCTAACTGTATACTCCTTCGCAATTGCAACCCTTTTCTTTTATATTATTATTCAAAGAATAATATATTCTACTCAAAAAATCATTCAATTGGTTTATGCAAATTTTTTGGGAGTAGTTTCTTATGTTCTTGTGGTTACTATATTTAAATCTCTTTTGAATAGCTATGTTTTACCGATCGCTTACTTCATCTATGCTCTAACAGTAGTAATTTATCTGCTTGTTATTATAAAAACAAAAATTTTATCTTCATATCCTTTTTTATTGAATAAAACAATCTTTTTATATGGATTTGTTGTTATTCTAATATCTCTCATATTAAAGTTATTTGTGTTCGAGAAAAATTATCTCCTACTTCTTTGTTCAATTATTATTATTGTAACCTATGTGTTCATTATGAATAAAAAAGAATTATTAAGAATAAAAAATATTTAAAACGGTATAACTATCTATGATTATAGCAATTAATGCCATTTCAGCAAAATCTGGTGGAATTAAAACATATACAGGAAATCTTATAAAATCACTCAGAAAATATAAGAAACATATATTCCATATATGGTTGCCATATAATAGTGATTTTATGGAAAGTGAAAATGTCATTTTACATAAAACTAGAATTACGCAGTATAATTATTTTCTTAGATTTTTATATGAACAAATTATTTTAATAAAAAAGATAAAGAAGGTCAATGCTAATGTAATTTATTCTACAGGAAATTTTGGGCTACTCTTTACTTCAACAAAGCAAATCTTATTTTTAAGGAATATATTATTCTTTGATGTGAATTATTTAAAATACATTTATCCTAATAATTCGATACAAAAAAATATAAGATTTCATTTAAAAAGATTCAATATATATATTTCTTCACTAATGAGTGATATTATAATTGTTGGTTCAAATTACATGAAGAAATCATTTGCCAATTTTTATCCTCAACTAGGAAATAAATGTGTATTATTATATGAAGGGGGAGTGATCGATGATTTCTCATTTTCAAAAAAGAGTATAGGTGAGCGGGATGAAATCAAGTTATTATATGTGTCGAAGTATTATGCTCATAAGAACCCGGGAGTCATTGCCGACGCGGTAAAAATGTTAATGGAACAAAATATTAAAGTGCAAGCCAGAATTACAATGGATTTAAATACTAAATATGCCAGATCTATGGCTACATGGAAAAATGATTTTCAGAAGTTATACAATCAAGATATACAGAAAAATATTATTCTCGGTGAAGTATCATACAAAGATGTTCAACTATTATATAAAAAAGCAGATATTTTTATTTTTCCATCAATTTCAGAATCTTATGGACATCCCATGATTGAAGCAATGGCGGCAGGATTACCTATTATAGCAGCTGACACACCAATAAATCGAGAGATTTGCGGGGATGCTGCGATCTATTTTTCTCCTTTTGATGGAAAAGAATTGGCAGAAAAAATAGTTATGTTGCATAATAATGAAGACCAAAAATTCAGAATGATTGAAATAGGAAGAAATCGGATTAAATTGTTTAAATGGGAAGACCATGTAAGTAGGCTAATTAAAATTTTCGAGGAACTATATGAATAGTCAAAAAAGCCTGTATTTTCTCGGAGATTGTTCTTTTAAGACATTAAACAATAAAAATCCTTTTCGCATAATTGAGAATGAATTAAAAGATAATTTTGTTGTTTGCAATTTTGAAACATCTATTTATGAGAAAAATTATGTTAATGAAAATAAATTTATCCAACTTGGTATAAAAGAAGACGAAATTCCTGAGCATTCTATTGAGAATATTGATATTTTTAACTTAGCCAATAACCATACTTTTGACTATGCTGAAAAGGGGCTAAAGCAAACAATTAATTTCTTAAAGGAAAATAATAAACAAATAATCGGTATTAAAAATTTTGAATATCTAATTACAGAAGTAAATGATAAATTAATTGGANTNTTNCCGATCATCAATATATGAAATGCAGTTCAATATCGGTTCCGACTTCTTATGATGATCGATCCTTACAATCTGGTTTCCCGAAGTGAGCAGTGGAATCAACCTTTTCCCAATTCTATTTATCTCGTTGAAATCAAGCATAAAAACAATAGCATTTTTATCGAGAGTTTCTATCCGCGTGTGCACTTTGTTCCCGATATGAAGAAACTCACATTGTGAAGAAGGTTTTTCATTATTGATCATTCTTACATTTTTTCCAAACATCTCAAGGTAAAGATAAAGCGCATATTCAGCACCTACACCATCACTGTCCGAGTTCTCATGTGTGGTAAGAATGAAAGTTTCATAGCTTCCTATCAATTTTGAAAAGGTTTCTTCGAACTCATTCAGATTCATATCTTTCTCCATTTTTCTCAATTATATCTTCGATATGTTGCGCCTTATATTCCTGTTTGTCGAATTTAAAACGCAGTCGCGGTGTAAATCGCAAATTCAGAATATCTGCGAGCTTTTTTCTGATCACTTTGCTTGCACTATTCAAACCTGCTAAAGCCAAGTCCATTTTTTCATCATTAAAAACAGAAAAGAAAACCGTTGCATCCCTCATGTTGGGAGAAACAATCACATACTCAATTGAAACCTCTTCCAGACGATTATCACGAAGCTCAAAACTTACAATATTTGATATCGACTGAAAGAGTAGTTTATTCAACCTGTCAATTCTATGCTGCTGCATTATTCGTAATTCTGGATTCCCATTATTTGAATATCTGTATAATTGTTCTCAATAAAATTGATGATATTTGAATGTATCTTTTCAATAATAATACGATCAATTGAGATAACAGAGATGCCAATGCCGGCATACTGCCATTTATCCAGTCCACTGATCTCTGCAACCGATGCGTTATAGCGGTTTCTCGGCTTTTTTATGATACTCTTTACGATACTTCGTTTTTCCTTGAGCGAATGAGATGTAGGAAGATATAAATTTACAAGCACGCTTTTTACAGGCATTGATTATAATTCTAATTTTTTTCTTTTCCTCGATCTTAATATATGCTTCAATGACATCGCCGACCTTGATATCATTGAAATCAACAATCGAAATTCCGCACTCCTGACCTTCAGTTACTTCTTTAACTTCATTTTTGAAGCGCTTCAGACTTTCAATAGTCCCTTCATAGAATTTGATATCATCGTGGAAAAGTCTCATAAATGCATCACTTGTGATCTTACCTTTCGTGACCATACAACCGGCAATTGTGCCGATTTTGGAAATTTTAAAGATCTCTTTCACCTCTGCTGTTCCAAGATATTCTTCTCTGATCGTCGGTGCGAGCAATCCTTCAAGAGATTTCTTCACTTCGTCGATGGCTTCATAAATAATATCATACAATCGTATATCCACCCGATTTACTTCTGCAGCTTCACGGGCTTCTGCATTGGGTCGAACATGGAATCCAATAATAATAGCTTTTGAGGCAGTAGCAAGGTCGATATCAGCTTCGACAACACCACCAACTCCGTGATGAACTACATTCACGCCAACTTCCTCATTACGTATTTTCTGAAGTGCATCACAAAGCGCTTCAACTGAGCCGTCAGTGTCACCTTTTACAATTAGATTGAGAGAAGTGATCTCGCTTTCCTGTATTTTATCAAATATATTATCGAGTGTAACTCCCTTTCCTGTAGCGATCTGTCGCTGTCTTATAACCTGCTGTCTTTTTGAACTGATGTCTTTTGCTTTACGCTCATCATCAACTACATTAAGAGTATCACCCGCCTTGGGGACACCGTTCAAACCAAGTATTTGAACAACTCCGGATGGAGGGCATTCCTTAACTTCATTTTGTCTTTCATCGAGCATAAGTCGAACACGACCGTATTGAGCTCCGCAAATGATAATATCTCCCGGTTTAAGAACTCCATTTCGTATCAGTACTGTAGCAATAGGACCCTTGCCCTTATCGAGTTTTGCTTCAATAACCGTACCTTCTGCTTTCTGATCATATCGGGCTGTAAGCTCTTCAACTTCTGAAACCAGTAATATTGTTTCCAGCAGTTCTTCGATACCTTCGCCGGTTTTTGCAGAACATTCCGCAGATTCAACATCACCACCCCATCCTTGAAGACGGATATTTTTCTGAGAGAGCTGAACCTTCACTTTTTCGATATCAGCAGTAGGTTTATCGATCTTATTTATTGCAACAATAAGTGGAATTCCTGCAGCTTTTGCATGATCAATAGCTTCCATTGTTTGGGGCATGACTCCATCATCAGCAGCAATAACGATAACAGCAATGTCGGTAACTTCTGCTCCTCTTGCACGCATTGCAGTGAATGCTTCATGACCGGGAGTATCAATAAAGGTTATTTTTTGATCTTTAAATTCAACCTGATATGCACCAATATGTTGTGTGATACCACCTGCTTCACCGGCGATAACATTCGCTTCTCTGATATAGTCCAAGATGGATGTTTTACCATGGTCAACATGTCCCATAACGACAACGATCGGGGGACGGTTTTTGACTTCAGCTTTGTCTTCATCTTCTAAGCCAACTTCAAGAATGTCTTTTCCATATTGGTCTTCAAACTCAACATCAAAGTTGAATTCGTCACAGATCATAATGAGAGATTCATTATCCAAACGTTGGTTGATGGTAACCATTTTCCCCAGTTCCATGAACTTTGCTACGATCGCAGTAGGATTTTTATCCATGATCTTTGCAAGTTCAGATACTGAAGTAAATTCGCCGATAACGATCTTTGTAACTTCTTCTTCAGCTTCTGATTTTTCTTTTTTATATTTCTTGCGCTTAGGATCTTTTGTAAGAGTCGCTTTTATATTGCCTTTAATTTTTTGCTGATCAAAGAACTTCCTCTGCTTCTCTTCGAGAATTTTCTGTTTTTTATCTTTATATGATTTCTGTTTTTGCTTGTCTTTTTCTTTAGTAGTAGAAGTTTGGGGAGTTTTAGCAATCGGTTTTTCTTTTGCTTTTGGTTTCTCTCTCTCTTTTTGAACGTGTTCTCGGGTAGGATATTTTGGTTTTTCTTCGCGTTTTTCCGATCTTCCCTTTGGCTCTTTTTTCTCATCTTTCTTTTGAGTCTGCCGCTTTTCTTCTTTTTTCAGTTTTTCAAGACGTTTCTGTCGCTGTTCCCGCTGGTAATTTTTTCTCTGCTTCTGACGTATTTTTGCAGCATCCATCTGCTCCTGAAACATCTTTTTCACTTGTGCAACAGTATCTTCTTCAAGATGGCTCATGTGGCTTTTTACATTCACCTTCAGAGTCCTCAAAATTGAGATTAGTGCCTGAGGTGAGACCTTGAGTTCACGAGCCAGTTCATATACTCTAATTTGATCCATATATATCCTTTAATTATCTAAAAAACTCATTTATGCCCTTTGTGAAATTCTTGTCAATTACTGCCACAAGAGTCAATTTTTGACGTCCAAAAATATTACTCAATTCACTGTCATTAAAAAGATGAGATATTCTAATCCCTTTTGATATGCAATCAAGTGCTCGTTTTCTCATGAAATTATTTTCCTTTTTACCGGCAAAGATAAGCGTAGTTATACCCTTTTTGATGCTCTTTTCAACAGCGATCCTGCCCATTACAACGGCTTTTGCTTTCCTTGCAAGCCGAAGCATGTTTGCTATTTTTTCTTTGCTTTCTTTATCCATAAGTCTAACGAATTTTTGCATTTTTCCTTATCACAGCAATAATATCCTCTTCCATCGAGCACATTTTTCTCATCAAAGAAGATAGTATCTTTCTGTATCACAAACCTATGCATCGAGTACTTCGAACCTTTTTCTTTGCATATCACACATGTTCGAACAGGTATATGACCTTTATTCGAAGATTTATTTGGCATTAAAAATATTTTGCAGATTCTTTGATTTTTTCCGCAGTTTTTACACCCACACCTTCTATATGAGTCAATTCTTTAACTGTAGCAAGATGGATATCCTGTACCGAAGTGTATCCGGCATCATGAAGGATCTTACCGACCTTTTCAGCAACTCCATCAAGATCGAATATGGGACTTGTGATGCGGCGTTCATTTGCTGCGATCTCTTCATATTCTTCTTCGAGAAGGACATCGAGTTTGTAATTGGTCAATTTTGCAGCAAGTTTGATATTCTTGCCACCTTTGCCAATCGCAATATTTTTATTATCTTCATTAACGATAATCTGGGCAAATCTTCCTTTATCAGCAAGATAAACACGTTTTACAAGTTCAGGACCAACAGCATTTCTTATAAAATCTTCGCAGTTATCGCTCCAGAGTACTATATCTACTTGCTCGCCATGAAGCTCTTTGCGGATCTCTTCAATACGGATTCCTTTCGGACCGATGCAGCTTCCATATGGATCGACATTCTCATCATTGCTTGCAACAGCAACCTTTGTTCTATAACCTGGTTCCCTGACAATTTTCTTAATTGTAACGATACCATCTGCGATTTCAGGAATCTCGTTTTCGAAAAGTTTGATAATGAATTCAGGGCGTTTTCTTGAAAGGATGATGCGTACACCGCCCTTTGACTGACGAATACTTGCGATATAAGCTTTCAGAAAATCATTGGCTTTATAGAATTCGGTTTCCACCTGCTCTTCAGTTGGCAGAAGTGCATCGGTAAATCCAATATCAATAATATAACCATTATATTCTACCTTTTTAACTACACCGGAAACGATCTCCCCTTTTTGCTTTTCATAGTCCACTTTTATCTTTTCTGTCTCGGACTCTCTGAATCTATTTATTATTGCCTGACGTGCAGACTGTATTGTCTTGCGTCCAAAGTTAGATACCGGCATTTTAAGAGGCACAATATCGCCGATCTTTGCTTCAGGATCGAGCCTTAGTGCTTCTTCAAGTACTATCTCATCGAGGAAACCGGTGGGTTCTTCAACAACTACAGCATCAAATTTTGCCACAACTTCGCTTTCATCAAAATTTATCTCTACCACCAGTTCGGACTCTTCAGAAAGCTTTTTCTTGAGTGTGGATTCCAAACTTTCCCTGATGATCTCAGCAATTTTTTCTCTGTCGATCTGCCTTAGTCGGGAAAATTCTTCAATAATAGAAATCAAATTAAATGCCATAATAACCTCTATTTCCTTTTATTTTTTGAAGACGTGCATGGCCATACAAACACAGTTCTTGCCTTTTGTACAGCAGACATATTGATAAATCTATCTTCGCCAGCTTCGCTTATAAGAGTGATCATCTGCTCATTAATATCAGATAGCTTTCCGCGTATAGTTTCTGAATCTTTCCCATCTTTGAGAAAAGTGATCTTCACAAATTCGCCAACTGCACTCTGGAAATGCTCGAGTGTATAAAGAGGTCGCTCCAGTCCCGGAGAAGAAATCTCAAGGTAATATCGGGTTTCGATAATATCATGCATATCAAGCTCATCGCCGAGATTTCTACTGAAAACCTCGCAATCTTCTAAAGAAACACCTCCAGGCTTTGTAATATAAATAACCAGATTATGGGCGTTTTTTCTCCGTTTGAGTTTCCAGTCATAAAGCTGAAAACCTGTTTCATCGCAGATGCGATCAAGACTTTTCTTTAGTGCATTTTTATCGATCATACTCTCATTTCTAAATATAAAAAATGCCGGTTGGGAGAACCAGCAAAAAACTGCATGAAATTTACTTAAAACTTTTAAGGCGGTGTTTTCTTGTCAAATATTATATGAGTTCACTTTAAAAACCCCAGTTGGGGGATTAGCGGTATGTTTTTGTACTTCATCTTTCAACAAAGCATAAATATCTGGATTTTGGATTTTGAAGTGTGATATATAGAATTTTATTG
>ASNI01000046.1 GCA_000404785.1 Cloacimonetes bacterium SCGC AAA252-N17 | reverse complement strand
AGACTTCATGGTAGAATTTAACGGAAAAGTTAATAAACTCGGCTGGTATGCATATTGGGCAGATGGTGGAATTAATGCAGGAGTTCTCGGCTATGATACACCCTCAACTATTGGATTTAGAGGAAAATACTCATTGGCAGGACTTGATGTAGGTGCTTCTATCAGAATCAACGATTGGGATGGCGATGATAGAAAATATGATTGGGGCGCAGACCTTCTATATGAATTAGGAAATATTGCTAAATTTAATTGCCAGGTTTTTAATCTATCTGACGAAGATGATAATTCCGATTTAAACTTCTTTTTAATTACTTCATATGAAAAAGGATTTATTCTTCCATTTGCCAAGAAAACTATCCCATATTTGGGTTACTTCTCAAGAAACGGAAAAGATGGTAAGGGAGCAGAAGAATCTAATATTGTAATTGGCTTAAATATGAAACCGGTTGATAATTCCTTTGTTAAATTGGAATATAATATTGACTCAGATGTTGGCTTAAAAAATTTACCGGAAGATAATCAAAATATTACACATGCCATTTCACTTGAAATCGGATATAGTTTTTAAATGCTAACCTTTATTCAATAAGTTTTAGGAGAAACCTATGAAAAAAATATTATTAATAACTCTCTTTCTCATGCTCGTAAGCTCATTCCTCGTTGCAAATGAGATCAGTTTCTATTATTCTTCAAAACGAATCGAAAAGGGTATAGGTTCAGAAAGATTCTGGCATCTTAAAGACTTTTATCTTGAATGGGAAGGTAAAAATTTTATAACCTCACTGGACTTTTCCGGGCTTATAGAGAATAATCCTAAACTGAGTATCAATGAAGCCTGGATAAAATTCAATTTGTTTACTTCATATTACTCTTATTTCCAAAAATATCAATGGTTCACAGTTGACATGAAAGTTGGGGATATGGCGTATCCATTTGGGAATGTTTCGAGTAAATCCTCTAAAAATATCAGTATTTTTCACCCACAAACCTTTGATTCTAATTGGATGGTTAATTTTACCGGTGAACTCTGTTCAAAGTACACTTTCAATGCATATTGGGCGGATGGTGGAATTAATGAAGGTATTAGCGCATACGATTCACCCTCAACTATTGGATTTAGAGGAAAATACTCATTGGCAGGACTTGATGCAGGCGCTTCTTTCAGAATCCGCGATTGGAATGACGATGATAGGTTATATGATTTTGGCATAGATATAATTTATTCTATCAAAGATATAGTAAAATTAGATTTTCAAGCCTATAATCTTGATGATGGAGATAATAATACTGATGATATTGATTTCTGGTTTATTGTAAAACATGTTCAAGGTTTCCAAATCCCTATTATACAAACAATCAGGCCTTATTTTGGTTTTTTCACAAAGCCTGTAAAAAACAGGCATGAGTATAATATTATATATGGTATTAATATTATGCCAACAAAAAATACATTTGTAAAATTAGAATACAATTATGACTCAGAAGTTGATGAAAAAGGAATATTGAGTATAGATAATCAGAATATCACAAATGCTTTAAGCCTTGAAGTCGTATTCCTATTTTAATAAAAAACCTTTATAAGTTTTACCCCGCCTTTGAGCGGGGTTTTTTATTGACCATTTATAAATCATCTTCAGATTTTGGAAAAAATTTTCAGGAGGAAGCATGCCCGATTTCCGTATTCTGGTAATCAATCCCGGCTCAACATCGACGAAAATTGCAGTTTTTGATAATGACAAAGAAGTCTTTAAAAAGACACTCAACCACAAACTGGAAGAACTCTCACCATTTGGAGAATTGATCGATCAGTTCGAGTTCAGAAAAAATATCGTTGAGGAAGCTCTTGAAGAAAACAATATTCACGTTGATTCTCTCGATGCGGTTGTAGGTCGAGGAGGTTTATTGCGACCGGTTCCAAGTGGAGTTTTCAAGATAAGTGAGAAAATGCTTGCTGATCTGAAAGATCCGACAATCTGGGGAAGAGTTCATGCATCAAACTTAGGCGCTTTTATCGCCAAATCAATCGCTGACGAACTGAACATTCCATGCTTTATTGCTGATCCCATTACTGTTGACGAAATGGAAGATGTTGCACGGATCTCAGGTGCGCCGGGAATAGTCAGGCAAAGTCTTTTTCATGCGCTCAACATAAGAGCGATTTCCCGTAAAACAGCAAAAGAACTCAACAAAGCTCTCACCGACTGTAATTTGATCGGTGTTCATATGGGTGGTGGTATCAGTGTGGCAGCTATCAAAAAAGGAAAAGTTGTGGATGTAAATAATGCACTCCTTGGAATGGGACCTTTCTCACCGCAAAGAGCAGGTGCACTTCCTCTCAGCGGAGTCATTGATATGTGTTTTTCCGGCAAATATACAAAATCGGAGATCGAAAAAATATTCACCAAAACAAGCGGTTTGATAGGATATCTTGGCACAGATAATGATATTGAGATCGAAAAGCAGGTTGAAAAGGGAAATGATAAATATCGTCAAATTCTTGATGCAATGGCGTATCAAGTTTCAAAAGAAATTGGCGCTTATGCAACAGTACTCAAAGGTAAAGTTGATGCGATCTTCCTTACAGGCGGATTGGCTTACGATATATATCTTACCGGTTGGATAAAGGAGAGAACGTCTTTCATAGCTCCGATTTATATATTCCCTGGTGAAGGTGAGATGGAAGCGCTTGCTGGTGCTGGGCTGCGAGTTTTGAAGAAAGAAGAGAAACCCAAAAGTTACTAAATCCCAAATAGAAAAAATCAGGCTCTTTAAAGAAATGAGTGGGTAATTAACAAATAAATTGCTAAAAATCTATGATTCAAATTTTCTTCCTTCTAAAAAACAGAGAGAGGAAAAAATGTATAAAGATTTATTTGAAAGAGCTCTTCATATTGAGTCACCTTGGTATATTAAGGATATTGATTTTAATGAATTTGAAAGGCAATTAATAGTGTTTATAGATTTCAAAAAAGGCAGTAAATTTAATTATGAAAAGTTAGATGAAGGTATCAATGGAGAATTTTCGGTTTATGATACGACAGAAAAAAGTTGGCGTCATTTGAATTTCTTTGAACATGAATGTCATATAAGTGCCAGAGTACCTCGCATCCAAACAGATGACGGAAAGGTTCGTTTGATCAAAACTCCATGGGAAGGTACAAACAGTGGTTTTACACTCCTTTTTGAAGCATTAATATTACAACTGGCTTCTAATATGCCTGTTAATAAAGTCAGCAAGTTAACCGAAATTTCTAACTATCGTATTTGGGAACTATTGAAAAGATATGTAAATGATACTCTGGAAAAATCAGATTATACATTGTTGGAGATAGTAGGTGTTGATGAAACATCTTCTCGTAAAGGACATAACTACTTAACTCTTTTTGTCGATCTAAAAGAGAGAAAAGTCATATTTATAACGAAAGGTAAATCTAACGAAACAGTAAAAGAATTTGTGAAAGATATTGAAGAACATAACGGTGAAGCAGAGAAGATAAAACAGGTATGCTGTGATATGTCACCGGCGTTTATCAAGGGAATTCGGGAGAACCTTAAATCAGCAGAGATAACATTTGATAAGTTCCATATAATCAAACTTCTGAACGAAGCAGTCGATAATGTTCGTCGAGAAGAAGTAAAAAAAGAATCGTCGTTGAAAAAGAATCGCTATCTATTCCTGAAAAACAGAGAGAATCATACCAAAAAAGAGAGCAAAAATTTTGAAATTTTATCTCTATCAAAGATGAATTTAAAAACAATGAGAGCCTATAGAATCCGTGAAAGTTTTCAGGACATTTATAGATCAGATACATTGAAAGATTTTACATATCTTTTGAATAAGTGGTATTATTGGGCAACTCATAGCCGTTTAGTTCCGGTTATTAACGTTGCAAAAACAATAAAATCACATTGGGACGGAGTTATTAATTGGATGGAATCAAAGATCAATAACGGCATTTTAGAAGGGTTTAATTCTATCGTTCAGGCTGCTAAAGCTAAAGCACGAGGTTTTAGAACATTTGAATGTTTCAGAATAATTATATTTCTTTTACTCGGAAAATTAAATTTTAGGATAATTAATAAATGTTACTTACCCATTTAAAACTCAAAAGAACCACAAATCTTTCATTAGATAATGCCCTTAAAGTCTTAAAAAATAATTAAAACTGGACTGCAAAAGTTGTCATATCATATTGTATGTTTTACTAAAATGTGAGGAACTATATGTGTAATGAAAGTATTAAGTATGGTATTACATTTATATGTAGACGTGGTAAAGATCATTTTGCTGAGCCTATTCTTTCCGAATTGGCAAAAATATACACAATTCAGTATTTATATCCCGAGCATAAAAGGGATTTATTATTAAATCAGATAAAAGGAAAAATAATTTGGGTTGAGTGGGCGCATAAATTTGCTAAAATAGTTTCAAAAAAGAAATGGAAAAATAAGAAAGTCTTTGTTCGTTTGCATCGTTATGAAATTGATACAGATTATATGAAAAAAATCAAATGGCAAAATATTGATAGAATAATTTTTGTAAACAGCCATTTTGAAAAAGAATTTAAACAAAAAATTAATAATACCGTTGAAACAATAACAATTCCAAATGCGATTAGTATTGATGATTTTAAATTAAATTCTCCCAAAAACAATAAAAATATTTGTTCATACAGCCTAACATTTAATCGGGTAAAAGGATATATCGATTTGCTTATTCTCTTCTCTAAATTATTGAAAAAAGATGATTCCTACAGATTGAATATTCTTGCTCGATATCCGATAAATGACAAAGAATCAAGTTACTTACTTAAAATAGAAAAAAAAATGTCAGATTTAAAACTAAAAAATTCTGTGATTATTACTAAAAGAAAGCTTGAACCAAATCTATCTGACGACAGAAAAAACATATCAAAATATCTATCGCAACAAAATTTGATTATTAGTTTCAGTAAACTTGAAAGCTTTCATTATTCATTCGCAGAAGGTCTTTTATGCGGGCTGCAAGGCTTCTATAATGCCTGGGAGAATCCTTTGATCAAAGAATTTTGGAATAAATGGGGATATAATTCAGAAGATGATATGATCGCAGGTATTTTGCAATGGAGTAATTTATCACTTAAAGATAAAGAAAAAATAGTTCAAGAAAATAGAAATTATGTAATTAAAAATTTTGGTGCAAATAATATTGCAAAAGTTTATGAAAATGAATTCTTCAGTTAAAAATATCCTCTTCGTTCAGGACTCTTCTCCCTGCATCAGAACGATAAAAATCGCTTCAGCTTTGCAATCAAAAGGAATAAATGTTCATCTGGCTCATCGTGAAAAAACTCCGGATGAAGTTTATGGTTATGGAAATTCAATATTTGACTCCATTATTTCTTTACCAAAAAATGATATTAAAGCGGTCGAAATCATTAAGTCACTAATAAAGGAAAAAGAAATAGATTTGCTCCATTATCATAATTTCCCCGATAAATTGGGAGCAAAATTAATTCGATCAAAATTGGAAATTCCAATAATCTACGATCAGCATGATTTTTTTTCCGAAAAGAAAAAGTTATCAGAAAAAAAACTGTCGTATGAACGAATCTGTAATGAAGAGAATGATGGAGCAATTTATATAACTGAAAATTACAAACACCTTGTCTCTGAAAAATACAAAATTAATCCTAACAACTTCATATTTCCTAATTACGGACTTTCCTCCCTGATTCTAAAAGAGGAAGATTTTTTACCGAAATTATCAAATTCTGATAATAATATCCATTTGGTTTACGTCGGATTGATAACTCAACACAAAAACAAAGTTCGGAACATGCTGAATATTTTTAAACGGCTGACAAAAAGAGGGTTTATCATCCATGTTTACTCAACCAGAAACAAGAAGTATGAAAAATACAGGAAGATCAAGAATGTT
Source organism: Cloacimonetes bacterium SCGC AAA252-N17 (assembly GCA_000404785.1). Lineage (GTDB taxonomy): Bacteria > Cloacimonadota > Cloacimonadia > JGIOTU-2 > JGIOTU-2 > Celaenobacter > Celaenobacter polaris. The sequence continues at coordinate 13,681 of ASNI01000046.1, read as the reverse complement.
ATAATTCACCGGCAACTTCCTATCTCGATGCTGATTAAGGAAATAAATCAATATGATTTTGGCATTGCTTTTTTGAATTACGAACTTGTTGATAAAAAAAAGATCGATGAGATCAAATTTGGATTCTGGAACAAAATGTATGATTATCTGATGGCAGGAATTCCGGTTCTGACAATAGATTTGTTCAAAGATATGTCGGATTTTATTAAATCAAATGATTTCGGAATTTCTGTTAAAGACATCTCGGAAATTAATCCTGAATTTTTAAAGAAGCAGGATTTAAAAAGTATTTTGTATCAAATTCTACAGAATCGGGAAAAATGGACAATGGAAAATCAAATTCAAAGAATCATCGACTTGTACAATAACACAATAAGAAAAGAAAAACAATGAAAAAATTATTGAAAACTTGTAGAAATATCAAGTATAAAATAAGAGGGAAAAAATATAAAATTCCTCCATATTCATACTCCTTTCTTTGTGAAGAACTATCAAAGATCGATGATATTGAATCAGTGTGTTTTATGAAACATAATCAAAACTCTAAACATAGAAAAAAGAGAATGATCATCAGACATGATGTCGATTTGGATCCATGGACTTCACTGAAAATGGCAAAGATCGAACATAGATATGGTCTGGTAGCTACATATTTTATCTTACATAGTGCGAAATATTATAAATCGAAATTTGAAGAGACACTTGAAATTTCAAAAAAAATCCAAAGTTTAGGACATGAGATCGGGTTACATAATGATCTTTTAACTGATTATTTTAAATACGGTTTAAAACCAGATGAAAATCTACATAACATCCTGACAAGTTTAAGAAACAATGGAATAAATATCTATGGTAGTGCTTCTCATGGTTCAAAAATAATTCAGAACTTGAATAAAAAATTGCCAAAAGAAATATACTATACAAATTATTTGATCTTCGATGAAATCTATCAAAAGAAAATATCGTCAAATCCGGTATTCTCAAAGCTGCCAAATCCTAAATATAATAATCTTTCACTGAATTTGCCATTTCTTTCAATGAAGGATTTTAACTTATCATATGAAACATATTTTGTTGAAATGGATTATTACATATCCGATACAAGAAGAAAATTTTGGTTTATTGGAAATGATCCAATTAATACTATTAAATCAAGCAAACTGGGTGAAACTACACAACTCCTGTTCCATCCTGTTTGGTGGAAATTAGATTTAGAGTAAAATGGGTCCATTACCATGGAAATTCTAACATTTTTGATAAATATTTTTTTGCACCGAACAAATACTAACAAAATAAATTTTATCATAGTTATTTATTTGCTCTTGTTCGTTATTGTTCGTTGCCAATTAGAGTCCATCCGTAAACTCGGTTTTTTCGACTCGTAAGGAACGATCCCGATTTATCGGGAAGACAAAGTGCGTATTCAAGCTACCTCAAGTCGTCGTCGCAAGCTCCTTACAACTCGAAACAGCACTTTACGGATAGACACTAATTATTCACGGTTTATATAAGTAGGATAGTAATCATGCGAAAAAATAAGATTTCAGCTTTCATTCCTGTACAGGATGTTGAGGACATTATCGAGGATTGTCTCAAATCGATAACCTGGGTAGATGAGATTTTTATCGTAGATGCGTTCAGCAAAGACAGAACTGTTGAGATATGCCGGAAATTTTCTAATGTGAAGATCGTTCAGCATGAATATGAAAATTCCGGTGCACAACGAACCTGGGGAATGCCAAAGGTTTCCAATGAATTGGTTCTGATCATCGATTCGGACGAAAGATGCACTCCTGAATTACAAACGGAGATCGAGAAAATCCTGGCAATGGATAAAATTCCATTCGATGGATATTTAGTTTATTTGAAGACAAAATTTTTGGGAAAGATCCAAAATCATGATCGTAATCTCGGCTATCAGGGAATGCGTTTGGTGAGAAGAGAATCATACAAAGAATACAATTTGCGAAGCGTTCATTCAACACTCGATATTAAAAATCGATCAAGAATTAAAAATAAAGATGCTTATATAATTCATATTCCAATTCGAGATTTTAAATCTCATTGGAATAAAATGGTTCGTTACGCAACCTGGCAAGCAAACGATATGTTTCAAAAAGGGAAAAAGGCAAATCTGTTTCATTTCATTTTCAGACCTTCTTATAAATTTATTCATCATTATTTTTTTAGACTTGGATTTTTGGATGGAATTCGGGGTTTGATCCTTTGTTCGGTTGCGTCCATTTCAGTGTTTATGAAATATTATAAATTGTTTGTGATGAGAAATGAATGAATTCTCAAGACCTAATGAATCAATCATTATGAAAATCTTCAACAATTTATAGATTTTTTTAAAATTTATGCCACTATAAAATAACCTCAAACAATATGAAAAGAATACTCTTGATCCAACACGGTGCAATCGGTGATGTCCTGATGTGCACTCCAGCTGTTCGAGCTTTAAGGAAACATTTACCGGAAGCTGAAATAACTTTTCTTGTTGGAAACAAAGCTTTTGATGCAGTTCGTCATAATACCAATATCGATAAATTTATTGCCCCGAATTTGCCGATGAATTTCTTCAAATACTTGATTTTTCTTTTCAGGTTTGTTTTTTCTAAGTATGATATTGTGATCGATTTTCAACAGAATCCGAGATCTGCATTGATCACTTTTCTGACTTTTGCAAAAAAGAGGATTTCTTTCACCGAAAGACACAGGAATTATGCTTATAATATACAGATCGGACCTGTCGATACTCAAATTTATGCGCCGATAAATAAATTAAAATTGCTCCAACCTCTTGGTATAAATGAGTCTGATGATTTCCTGCCCGAATTATTCATAACCGATAAAGAGAAAAAATGGGCAGAAAAATTGTGGCATGATCTCAATTTTCAAAAGCAAGATTTGATAATCGCTCTTTCGCCTGTCAGTATCAAATCTTATCGTTTATGGGATTCTGTAAATTTCTCTCAAATCTGCGATTTTCTAATCAATAAATATCAGGCAAAGATTGTTTTCACATGGGGTCCCGGAGAATTTCATATTATAAAAACCATTCAGGAGAAGATGAATAATAAAATCGAGATCAACTACAAAATTTCCAATATCAAACAACTGAAAGCCATCTTTGAAAGATCATCTCTTTTTCTCGGAAATGATAATGGTCCAAGACATATTGCCATCACATGCGGAATTCCAACTATCGGGATTTTCAGTCACATTCATGCTTCTCACTGGACTCCGCCGGAAATGGAAAAACATCTGGTGATCCAGCCGGAAATACCGGGAATCAAGAATCTGAAAGTTGAAACGGTAATCGAAAAAATTGATAAATTTATGAAAAATTTTCAGAATAATTAAGATGAAAAAAATAAAACTTTTATTTCGCATCGGCTACGCATACCACAAAGCGGGGTTCGATCCGGTCATTGAATATCTGATGGACGACCCAAAATATGATATCTGGTTTTCATTGGATATGGAAAAAAAACGCTACCTCATTTTTGATATTACCTACCGCAATAAAATAATTGATGAATGGAAGAAACTGGGTTATCGTTTCACAAAAGAAACAAGAGGTTTTGATATTATAATTTCAGGTGATACCTTGCGAAATTCTGCAGATTATGGAAAAACAATGCTGATTTTTCTAAACCACGGAACAGGCATCAAAAATATTCTCTATAGAAATCTTGCACATGTTCCCAATGATAAATATCTCATCTTTGTAGAAGGACAACACCGGGTTGACTCACTGATGAATTCACCTTCTCTTGGTAAAAATGAAGTGTATTTGGTTGGACTTCCCAAGCTTGACTTCTATTTTCAGGGAAGATTTAACGACAGAGATAACATCCTGAATAAGTGGAGCTTAGATCCTCACAAGAAAACAGTTCTCTTTGCTCCAACCTATAAACCAACATGTCTTTATAATATAAAAGATGATTTATTTGAACAAACGAAGGATTACAATCTGATCATAAAATTACATCCTTACAGCTGGATGGGAAAGTACGCTCCTCACCGCCAGCACAGGATATATGAACGAAGGGTAAAGAAATATGCTCATGCTGTTCTTCTACCTTTTAGTGAATATAATATTGTGCCTTATTATGCTGCTGCTGATACAGTCTTAAGTGAAGCTTCAAGCACGGTTTTTGATTTCCTTGCCTTCCAAAAATTTGGCATCATATATGATCTTCCCTGCGACAAACTCAGCCATTCTGATGGAGAAGTTCTACTTGAAATCGACAATCGGGAATTTCTTAAAGGAGCATTCGTACATATAAACTCAGGAAAACAACTCAAACAAGCAATTGAACAAAGCATAAATCCAACTCCAGAAATGATCGAGCAAGCTGACAAATATCGGAATCGATATTTTTACAAATTGGATGGAAAGGCAACTGAGAGATTTGTGAAAAGGTTGGAAGAGCTATATTATGCAGACGATCATGAAAATGTGCCGTGATTTTTTAGTTTTATAGAGTTAAAATTGACTTAGAATTTACTTACCGCAAATTTAATCTTTTAATTTATATTAATAGGAGACGATAATGGAAATAAAAGAAAAATCATCAAAATTGGGTATTCTTATTCCGGGACTCGGTGCAATTGGTACGACATTTATTGCAGGGCTGGAACTCATTAAAAAAGGATATTCCAAACCGATCGGAAGTCTTACCCAAATGGGGACAATTCGCCTTGGGAAAAGAACAGACAACAGATCACCTTTGATCAAAGATTTTCTTCCTTTGGCTGATATAAACGACCTTGTAATTTCAGGTTGGGATATTTTTGAAGATACTGCGTATGAGTCAGCAAAGAATGCTCAGGTGCTTAGTAATGAGCACATAGAGCTTGTGAAGAATGAACTCATGGCGATCAAGCCGATGAAGGCAGTTTTTGATAAAAAATATGTGAAAAAGTTGGATGGAAAGCATATCAAACATGCTGAAAATAAGTATGAATTAGCTCAAATGCTGATGGAAGATATAAAACAATTCAAAAAAATGCATGATCTTACAAATGTTATCATGGTCTGGTGTGCTTCTACAGAAATTTATATTGAAGAGCAAGAAGTTCATAAATCTTTGGAAAACTTTGAGAAAGGTCTCAAAGAAAACAATGAAGCCATTTCTCCAAGTATGATCTATGCATACGCAGCGCTGAAAATGGGATTACCTTTTGCGAATGGTGCCCCCAACCTCACCGTCGATATTCCTGCGATTTGGGAGCTTGCAAAAATAAATAAGCTTCCTATCTGTGGTAAAGATTTCAAAACCGGTCAAACCCTGATGAAGACAATCATCGCTCCTGGTTTACGGGCTCGAGTACTTGGTGTTAATGGCTGGTTCTCGACGAATATTCTTGGAAACAGGGACGGCGAAGTGCTTGATGATCCTGAATCCTTCAAAACTAAAGAGGTCAGCAAATTAGGTGTGTTGGACTCAATTCTACAACCTGAGAAAAATCCCGATCTCTATAAGGATCTTTATCATAAAGTACGCATTAACTATTATCCACCACGTGGCGACAACAAAGAAGGTTGGGACAACATCGATATTTTTGGCTGGCTTGGTTATAAAATGCAGATCAAGATCGACTTCTTATGTAAAGACAGCATCCTCGCTGCACCAATTGTACTCGACTTGATCTTGTTCCTCGATCTGGCAAAAAGAGTGGGTTTCTCAGGCATCCAGGAATGGTTATCTTTCTACTTCAAAAGCCCGATGCATCTTCCTACATTGTATCCTGAGCATGATCTTTTTGTTCAACTTGCAAAGCTGAAAAACACACTCCGCTACATCATGGGTGAAGAAATGATCACTCATCTCGGACTTGATTATTATTACGACAACATCCCTGAGGAAAAGTGATCAGCCCTTGCTATCTGATATGATCAGAAATGAGTAACTAATGAAGGCTGTTATTATTGCTGCTGGGTGTGGAAGTCGATTAAAAGATTATCATCAAGGCATTCCAAAAACACTCATCACCGTGCATGGCAAACGAATTATCGATGATATCATTGAAAAAATTATAGCTAATGGCATCTTCGATATTGTAGTAATAACCGGATATAAAAGCGCACTCCTCGAGGAATATTTAGCTCAGTACAAAGATACAACTATCAATATCCAATTCATCTATAATCCTCGATGGGAAGAAGCAAATGGCATATCAGTACTCAGTGCAAGAAAAGCCATGTCAGAAAAAGATGAATTTGTCCTTCTCATGAGTGACCATATTTTCAGCAAAGAAATTATCTCTCAGATTATTTCTACTGAGATCAAAACTGATGAAGCACTTTTAGCAATCGATCTTAAAATTGAAAAAATACCTGATATCGATGACGGAATGAAAGTACAGGCAGTAAAAATCAATAATTCTGTGTATCAAATAAACAAATTTGGAAAAACCTTACACGACTTCATGGCAATAGATACAGGAATTTTCAAATTGCACTTCTCCTTTTTTAAATACTTAAAAAAATCTATTGCAGGAGGTAAGGATTCTCTTTCTGATGCATGCAATTTACTCTGCGATGCCGGTAGGATGAAAGGACTCGATATCGGTAATAAGCTCTGGCTCGACATTGATACTCCCGAGATGCTTGATCAGCAGAAAATTCTCAACAAATTATTGCTTGAGTGCTGAACGAGTCTATTATCATGAGAAGCACGGTTCTATTTTTCTTGTTTATCCTTCTCTGTACATCCTTGATCGCAGAAAACGAATGGACTGTACTCGTCTATCTGGCTGCGGATAACAGTTTGAGCCAGCAATCCTTTATTGACATCAATGAAATGGAAACTGTTGAGGATAACGATTCTGTGACTTTTATCATACAGGTTGACCCATTAAATGATCCGAATTACCCCCCCTATTTCACAACCAGCCGAAGATATTTGATACGTCATGATAATAATCCGGATTCGATAGGTTCGATTCTGTTGGATGACCTCGGTGAAATCAATTCCGCAGCCCCTCAAACTCTTTCGGATTTTGCAAACTGGGGATTTGACTATGCTCCCTCACAAAAGAGGATGCTCATCATCTGGGATCATGGTAATGGCTGGACTAAAGATAATGATCTTGTGAAATGGGTTTGCTCTGATACTTATTTTGGTGATAGAATGAATGTCTCGGAAGGTGAACTGAAACAGGCAATTTCCACAATAGATTATCCAATAGATATTCTCGCTTTCGATGCGTGCCTTATGCAGACAACAGAAGTAATTACAGAAATTTATGAATACTGTGATATTGTCGCCGGCTCAGAATTTACAGTCCCAGCGGATGGTATATTTTATGGAGCTGAATCCGGTACTGCGTGTTCTCAATATGGGCTCTTTAACTATATCGTGGACAATCCATCCTGTTCTGCAGTTGAACTTTCTGAAGAACTCGTGAACCGGTACATAAACTCGTACACTACACACTGTCAGTATGGATCCACAATTGCTTTTTCAGCTATTGAAATGAATAGTTATTCATCTTATTTAAACACACTCAAAGAATTTACAAGAACCTACTCTGATACTGTTTATAGTGATCTTTACCATGATGCCTGCAGCAACTGTTTTCAAATCAACGGAAATAATTTAGATCTTTGGGAATTCTTCGACGAAGTTGCTTTTCTTAATAAAGATGTGCAAACAGCAGCAGAAGATATTGCTTCTTTGGTAGATTCAATGACTATCGCATACAGTGCGCTTTACCAGGATATTCTTTATCCAGACCTGGGAAGAATGAGCGTATATTTTCCTCCAAATATGAATTGTTTCAATTGGGAACTCTATTACAACTTAGACTTCAACGACCTTACTGAATGGGATAGATTCCTCAGCTACTATATAGGTAATTTTTCAGATAAGCCCATTATTGAAGAGTTTGCTATATCATCAGTAAGTGAAATCGTAAATTTCTCATGGGAAGTTTTCGCTACTACAGATTTGTCTTATAAATTATACTATAAAACAAGTCCAGACACAAGCTTCATCCAGATACAGGATTCAACGATCACTCATGCGACAAGTTATTCCTCCAAGTTTGAAACAGGTAACTATGAATTCAAACTTCGGGTAATTGATGAGTTTGGGAACACATCTTCTGGCACAACCTCGCATTTTGTATCTAATGAAAACATATTCAAATATTATCCAAATCCCTATAATATAAATGAGAATAATATTGGGAAATTCATTATTTCAAATGATAATCTGACAGATGCTGCTATATATATTTATAACCTTGCATGTGAGTTGGTTGATAAGATTAAAATTGATGACACTACAGAACAAACGATAGAGGTGAATTACATTCCGGATAATGTCTCTTCAGGCATCTATTTTTGTCTACTCAAATCAGGTAACACGATAGCGACAATTAAACTGGCTGTTATCCGCTGATTTTCCTGTGCACAACTTGTGGATAACTCACAATTCCATCACCATCTGGTTGCTAATTAGCTTCTATTATGTAAGTTATGAATTTTTACTAAATTTGTGTGAGGTGCATAATATTTTTTTCTCTCACCAAAATAGAACTTCTTATATAGCAGTAACTTAGGGGAAAAACCCTCATTTGCTCATAGGATTTTGGGCATAGAATTTGCTATAAAATATAGCTCTATTTAAATTTTTCTTCAACCCCAAAATCTCTGTATAAACTGAGAGATTTCAGGTTATCTTTATCGTCTCCTGAAAGCGAATTTGTAAATAAACGTGTAAGTAATTTTCCTATTCCGGGTCCCAGCATAAATCCCTGTCCGCACATACCGACAGCTAGGTAAAAGCCATCCACTTCGGTCTCTCCAAGTATGGGAAAACCATCAGGTGTTGCAGGGTATTGTCCCCGCCATGTTCTGCGTACTTTCAAATTCTTCAAACGAGGAAAGAGTTCCAGCATTCTCTGGGCTACTTGAGGAAGAAAAACAGATGTCGCCCTGCTGTCTGTACCGACAATTGGAGGTTCTGGAGTTATGCAGAAAATAACCTGTCCTTCAGGACGCTGATAGAAATAGTAATTTTTTGAATTCTTAGCGGGTCGGAGGTCAACGATCATAGGGTCAAAGAAGTGCTGAACCGCATCAGTAATACCACCCTCATGACTATCCGGTACAACCGGTATATCTAAGCCGACCATTTTACCAATGTGATTTGCATTATTTCCTGCAACATTAATTACATTTTGTGCTGAAAAGGAATTTCCTTTATTTGTGTGAATTAAAAATTCGTTGCTCTTTTTTTGAATCCCTGTTACTTCCTCATTGAAAATATAGGATGCACCGTATTCCATACTCTTAAAATAAAAATAATTGAGTGCAAGATAAGGCGACGCACTGCCATCATCAGGAGAGAAAGTCGAACCTCTCAAACCATCAGGATTAACTCCTGGGGCTATTTTAAGGAATTCTTCAGCCGATATCCAATCAATATTCAAACCATAACTTTTTTGGATTTTTAATAGGTCTTTGAGCATCTTCTCATGCTCACTAGTATATGCAAGAAAAGAGTAGCCATTGGACCGCCATTCGATATCGTCGCCATATTTTTCTTTCCAAGTAGAGAATACGTCTATTGCTTCTATCGAAATATGGATCTTTGCTTTATCGGAATGAGTTGCACGGATGCCCCCAATTGCTTTTTTATTCTGACCTTGTCCCGGTGAAGCAAGACTTTCGATAACAAGTACAGAGAAATGATCTTCAGCAAGAAATAAAGCGATAGGAACTCCTACAGAGCCGGCGCCAATGATAATGATATCAAAATTTTTATTCATACGATCCTACTTTTCCTTCATTGCAGAAAGGATTTCAAGTGGAACTTCAACGTATAATGGACGGCGAGTGTTTAAGGTAATATCCTGCAAAGCATATCCTTCTTCTTGATACATTCGTAAAATGAGAATTTCGCAAGTCTTTCCTCCGCATGCGCCCATACCAGCACGTGTAAGCTGCTTGAGCTGGTTCATATCGGTTATCCCCTTGCGAATCCATTTTCGGATCTCACCCGCAGTAACCCGTTCACACCGGCAAACAATGACACTGTCATCAATAGTATCCAGCAGCGGATTTTCCCTCACTTCGGAAACAACGAGTTCCTGAATCCGAATACCTGCGATCTTTTTTGCAACATGTGAAGGAGCTTTCACCTGTATGATCTGGGTTTTAGTTTTTGTATCACGAACCTTTACCACATGAAGCTCGTCGAGGAGGTCACCATCAATATCAACAACATGAATTGGTTGCCCGGATTCGATTGGATGATTTCCAACTTCATATGGAATCGAAACCGTCGGGAAATGCGAATCCTTCCTATAATCTACCAGCGTGATCGCCAGTGCGGGGCATACAGTAAGGCATTGCATGCAACCGGTACACTTTCCTTCAAAAGTTGGCAAGCCGAGCAAGCTATCATCTTCAATCTTTATCTGATCAAGCGGACAGACAGATGCGCATGGATTACACGGAATTTCCTGGACACAATGAAATACCGGAAATACACCTTCTTCTGATTTGGGAAGTTTGTAAGGTAAAGTCTTTTGTGGTGGACTCTTTAAGATTTCTGCTTTTTTGCTCCACTCCTCAGGAATTTTTTCTGAAGATCGATTTAATGCTTTTGCAATTTTGATGCCCATAATTTTTCCGTTGAACATTGCTGATGAAGCTTCAGCGATCTCTTCCGCATCACCGGTGGAGAAAACTTCCATTCCTGCTTCCTCAGCTTCTTTATGAAATTCATTGATTGGATTGAGACCCACTGCGATAAGAATCGTGTCGCAAGCAATGGTTTTCTCAGTGCCGGAAATTGGTTTAAATTTTTTATCAACCTCTGCGATAGTTATGGATTCAACCTCATCTCTGCCATTCGCAGAAAGAATTGTATGCGAAGTATAAATAGGTACACCAAGGCGTTGAAGCTTGTCTTTATGAACCTTATAACCGCCGCATTCAGGCATCGCTTCTGCCAGTCCCGCCACTTGAATACCGGCTTGTAATGCATGGTAACCGGCAATCAGTCCAACATTTCCACCGCCAATAATGAAAATTCTCTTAGAAGGAATAACCATATCTCTGTTTACCAGTGTCTGAAATGCTCCTGCTCCATACACACCCGACAAAGTATTACCAGGGAAAACCAGCATTTTTTCGCGAGCGCCGGCTGCATTTAACAAGATTTTGGGCTTGATGAGCAAATAGGTATTATCTTTTAGAATTCCTACTTTTTTATCGCTGAATACATAAACCGCAGTGCTGTTCGTCCATACTGTTGCGGTATCATATTTCAGCAGTTCTTCGGATAATATTTTGGCGATATCTATTCCCCGTGTTCCGGCATAACAATTTTTTATCGAACCAAAAAATTTGTGTGTTTGAAGCACCAGTTTCCCACCAAGTTCTGACTTATCGTCAACTAAAATGAGCGGCACATTGTTTTTGGATAATTCGATCGCAGCAGATAATCCGGATGGTCCTCCACCAATTATAAGAACATCAGTTTCATATTCCTCTATTGGATCAAAAGATGGACTTTCATTCACTTCCGGCAATTCAGGAAGCCCCTCACAGCTTTGAACGATCATGTTTTCTGCCACAGGTATCATGCAGGATTTTACCGGAATTCCGTTTGCAATTACTGTACACTGTGCACATTGACCATTTGCACAGAATATCCCTTGAGGACTGTCATCTTTCACATGATGACCAAAAACATGTATTCCATGAGCAAACAATGCAGAAGCGATCATTTCACCTTCTTGAGCATACAGCTTTTGATCGTTCCAATAAAAAGGAATTGCCTTTCTCTCTTTTATTTCAAGAATAGGATGTTCTTTTATTCGATAAGTTTCTGCCATTTTAAGTCCAACAATTATTTCTTTATATTCTTTTTGAGATTCTTGATATGCCCTTTACCAACGCCAATCACGTTGCATCCAAGCTCGATATACTTCATGATCTTTTCATCAGTTAAAAAATTGGAGCAGTCAACGATCAGTGGTTTTCTTCCACACATTTGAACAACATCTTCAGGTGCAAGGGCTTTATATGGTTTATGACCAACTGCAAACACAACGATCTCGGCATCAAAAAGGGTTTTGCTCAAATCCTTCTCAATTCTCATATATCCAAGCTCTGGCCACACTTCTACAAGGGGATCGTGTACAGAAATGATCGCATCTTTTTCCATGAGATGCTCCCAGAGAAGTTTTGTTGAGGAATGCCTTGTATCAGCTACATTCTGCAGGTATGAAACACCGAGTATAGCAATACGTTTATCCTGAAGAGAAGGACATGCCTCCTCGATTATCTCAATCGTATGCATGGGCATCAGGTCATTTATATTTACAGCACTTACAGCCATTGGAAGTTTATTCTCCAAACCAAAAAGCGCTTCAGCAGCCCAATTCGCAAGTACAGGATCCTTTGTAAGGCAATAACCTCCAACACCCAAACTTGGACGCAGCATATTATCATGAGTACCCTCACGAACTTTAATTGATTTGATCACATCAAAAAGGTTCACCCCGATGTTTTCAGCGAGTTTCGCCCACTCGAACATCAGTGCAATATTTGTAGCGCGGTATGAATTTTCAAGCACTTTTGCCATTTCTGAAGCGTTGGTATGCCCCAATCGGCAGATCGGAAAATGTTCTGTGTCGAGCACATTTGTGAGAAATTCTTCAGCAAGATAAGCTGCTTTCTCGTTAATGCTGGAAAAAGTTCTCCAATAATTTCTAATAGAGCTTACATATTTTGAACCGGGCATTACACGCTCATAGGAATGGGCTATAAGAGGAGGAAATTTTTCTACATCGATTCCTCTCTTTGTGAATTCCTCTTCAATCACAGGTTTGACTATTTTCTCTGAAGTGCCCGGCGGAACAGTTGTTTCAATAAGTATCAGGCACTCGGGTTTGATGCTTCTTCCAATTGTTCTCATCCCTTCCTTGAAGGCATTAAGGTCACAATATCCTTCTTCTGCCTGTCCAAGCTCTGGTTTTTGCGCATCCAGTTGAATATCTACTACAACAATATCTGCAAAAGTAAATACTTTTGGATGCCAGGTGGCACGAAGTGTTTTCTTCTTGTTTACACAACGTGGAAAATTTTCCGGGATTTCCGGATCATCCGCATTCACTGGCGGTTTTCCGCTATTTATAACAGGAATTTTCCAATACGATCGACGTGAAACAAGGTCGTTGCCATGAACAAAATACAATGGCTCTCCCTTTTTATCTTCGGCATCTGCAACCACTGCAGCCATAACCGAGCCAACGAATCCCATACCCTGTACAACAACGATCTTCCTCCCCTTTTTTCTTTCTTCTTCCGAAAGAGTTTTGAGGATTTCAAATTCCTGCTTGTCCTCTTCCTGAGTTGGAAATGGATATTCAGTTCCATCTGGAGCAATCGATATTGACATGTATCCTCCTAAAAAAATCATCCTACCAAATGAGGATGTGTCTCTCTTTTTTTTCGGGTTCATACAGTGTCAAGAATTACACTCGATACTTGGCATACCCCCAAAATTTTTCATATTCATGACACTTTAAGGAAAACTTATTGAATATCATCCGTATAAATAGTAAAAGTAAGAAATAACCATAATAGTTAAAAGCACTGTCACACTGAGGTTCTCGAAGTGGGACAGACCCTTCGACAAGCTCA
>ASNI01000045.1 GCA_000404785.1 Cloacimonetes bacterium SCGC AAA252-N17 | reverse complement strand
GATATGGGCAACTTTTCATTAGCATTCATAATTTGTGGTGTGCTGTGTATCGTTGCTGCAGGAATTATTTCCCGCGTCAAACCACCTAAGCAGGTTGCATAATTTCTAATATACATTAAATATTTAAAGGTGAAACAGTAATTCTATTGTTTCACCTTTTTAAATATCAAACAAACATTATAAAACAATGGTGATTTTTGACATTTCGGGGAAAGTATAAAACTTTTTTGTATAAATCCCACAATTTCTTGACACGAAAACCAGAGGTTTAATCTCAAGATAAATTTTTTATCGGAGGAATGAATGCCAATAAAAAAATTGGATGATGTCATTGAACTTGTTAGAACCAAACCCAAGAAGAGAATCGTTATTGCATATGGGCAAGATGATACGACTATCATCGCTGCAAAAAAGGCAGTTGACCTTAAATTCGCAGATGTGACCATTACAGGGGATAAAGAAAAGATCAAAGAAATCTGCCAGCATAATAATATCGACCCGAAGATTTTTCATATTATCAATGAACCCGATGAAATGGAAGCAGGCAGAAAAGCAATTGCTTTGGTCAACGAAGGTAAGGGTGATGCGTTGATGAAAGGGCTGATCTCAACCGATAAAATGCTCAAATGTATTTTGGATAAGGAAAATGGATTGATGATTCCCGGAAAAATTCTCTCACATGTTTCTATCGCTGAGATCCCAAATTATCATAAATTGCTTATATTCACAGATGCTGCCATTATTCCAAGACCGAATATAGAGCAAAAGATAGCAATGACTAATTATGTTATTGAAACAGCACGGAAATTAGGTATCGAAAGACCGAAGGTTGCAATAATTTCTTTTTCGGAAAAAACAAATCCAAAAATTCCAACTGCTGTAGACGGTGCGTTTATCTCCAAAATGTCTGACCGTGGTCAGATAAAAAATGCTGATATCGATGGACCACTTTCAATTGATCTGTCAATTGACCCGGAAAGTCTGAGTACAAAAGGAGTGACAAGTTGCGTGGAAGCAAATGCAGATTGTCTTGTTTTCCCGTTCCTCGAAGTAGCAAATGTTTTCTACAAAGCTTTGACCTATTTTGCAAATGCGCAAATGGCAACCCATATTGTTGGATCAAAAATTCCTACTGCTATTTCATCACGAACTGATACTGTGATGAATAAATTATACTCAATGGCTTTTGCTTGTTTGATGGCAGAGAAGGAAGAAGAGGAAGAATAGTTGAAAATAATCATTGCCTCTGATCATGCCGGCTTTGCACTCAAAGAGAAGCTCATAGAATATCTTCAAAGTGAGAAGTATACTGTAATTGATGGAGGTACTTCCTCTGCAGAATCCATTGATTATCCTGATTACGGATTTCCAGCAGCAGAAAAAGTCGCAGATGGGACAGTAGAATTTGGGATTGCGATCTGCGGGTCGGGCATTGGTATGAGCATAGTTACAAATAAAGTAAAAGGTATTCGAGCTGCGCTTTGCACCTCAGAAACCATTGCCAGACTATCACGCCAGCATAATGATGCAAACATGCTTATACTTCCCGGAAGATTCATGCCTTTTGAAGAAGCAAAGAAAATAGTTGACACGTGGCTCACCACAAAATTTGATGGCGGTCGTCATCAAAGACGCATAAATAAAATAAAAAAATACGAGGAACGCCGATAAGTTCTTAGTAATTCTCTGATTTGTAAATACATAATTTAAACACGATAAACCATTTTCAAAAATCATAATTACGGAGGAATAATGTTAAATTATGATGAAATAAAAAAAGTTGATCCTGAAATCTATGAAGCAATAATGAATGAGGTTGAAAGACAGTATCATAATCTTGAGCTTATCGCTTCTGAAAATATTGTATCTGAAGCAGTTATGGAAGCTGCCGGCTCTGTCCTTACGAACAAATATGCAGAAGGATATCCTTATAGATACAGCCGTAAAACAGGCGAGTTGCTTTACAGATTGTATGGCAGATATTATGGTGGGTGCGAATTTATTGATGATGTTGAGCGTCTTGCAATTGAAAGAGCTAAAGAACTTTTTGGTGCTGAACACGCAAACGTCCAACCGCATTCCGGCTCTCAGGCAAATATGGCTGCCTATTTTACGCTTATAAAACCAGGAGATACGATCCTTAGCTTGGAGCTTACTCACGGTGGGCATCTTACTCATGGACATCCGCTTAGTTTTTCGGGTAAACTTTTCAATATTGTACCTTACGGAGTGAATAAAGATACAGAACAATTTGTGTATGAGGAGATTCGAGAAAAAGCTCTTAAGTGCAAACCCCAGATGATCCTGACAGGTGCCAGCGCCTATCCTCGAACAATTGATTTTGAAAAATTTAGAGAGATCGCTGATGAAGTTGGTGCAACGCTTGTCGTGGACATGGCTCACATTGCCGGCTTGATCGCAGCAGGTCTTCATCCCAATCCTGTTCCATTTGCAGATATTGTTACTACTACCACGCATAAAACCCTTCGAGGTCCAAGAGGAGGTATGATACTCTGTAAGAAAAAATATGCTCAAGAACTCGATAAATGGGTATTTCCCGGCATTCAGGGCGGACCTTTGGAACATATTATTGCTGCGAAAGCAGTTGCATTCAAAGAAGCATTAACCGATGATTTCATTGTTTATCAAAAGCAAATTCTTGCAAACGCCCAAGCTCTTGCAAACGGTCTTATGAAACAAGGATTCAACCTGGTGTCTGATGGTACTGATACTCATCTTATGCTCATAAATCTTGGTTCTGAAGAAGAGGGTGGTCCCTCAGGCAAGAAGATGGAAGAATCTCTTGATCTGGCAGGTATTACAGCGAATAAGAATACCGTTCCTTTTGATACACGTCCTCCATTTGTGGCGTCTGGAATTCGTCTCGGCACACCAGTAGTGACCACAAGAGGCATGAAAGAAGCTGATATGGATATAGTGGCAGATTTCATCAAAAAAGTGTATGATAACTATGATGATGAAGAACAATTAGCAAAAATAAAAGATGATGTACAGGCACTCTGTGCACAATTCCCAATATTTGATGAATTGAGAAAATAAAGAAGGTTTCTATGATTACATTCAGACATGGCGATACTATTACCGAATTGCTGGAAACTGATAAAGATGCATTAAGAAAGATGTATCTGAACGAAATTACAATTCAATATAAAAAATGGAAAGCAGCAAATCTTGAGATCACTTCGAACAGTCATGAAGATCTGAAAAAGAAGATCTATCTATATTCGGAATATCGCAATTTTCTGTTTACTAAAAAATTCAGAGAGGAAAACACTTTTCTTAGACAGAGAAAATTATTCGAAACCGTACTTTCCGAATTTCTATACTATGTTATGAAAGACCTGAAAATAATTGAGGAAATGGATCTCCATTTCGGTCGGGCTGATATTCCTTTGAATCTGAAATTCGAATATAATAAACTGGAAAATATAAAAAAAGAGAAATTGCTTTCCTTTTCGTACCAAAAAATGCGCATGGTTGTGGGTAAAAATTTACAGGTGAAATATCGTATTGAAGATAGAAAAAGTTATGTTGAATTCGATATGATGTTTCCCATTATTATTGCAGAATCCGCAATGGTTCTTGATGACTGGTTTGTGCTTTCCTATCAGAATCAGGTTCGAAGAGTAAAATCTCTCTTTCCAAAATGCCTGAATTTTATTATTTGTGAAGTGGTGCATCACGATTTCCAGGTTGATGTCTCAAGTTCAAATATAGATGGCATTTACATTCTTCAACAGCAAACTACTCGCATGAAGAGAAGAAACATTTCCTGCGAGGTGCTTGAGGCATTTCTTCACAAGATTCAAACCCATCTGTACCAGCAGCGTGAGGATATACTCAAGAAAATAAAAAAAGGTGTATTAGCCGATTAATCGAAACTATATGGAGTCATAATGAATATACAAGAGATCAATCAAAAAGTAATTGAAAAGACAAAGTTTGTTCAGTCCATTTTCACTGAGATAGGAAAAGTGATTGTCGGTCAGGAATATATGATACGGCGGTTGATAATCGGTCTATTTGCTAACGGACATGTGCTGATCGAAGGTGTTCCGGGACTTGCAAAGACACTTGCTGTGAGCACTCTCGCTGATGTGATCAGTGTTGGTTTCAGGCGAATCCAGTTCACTCCCGATCTTCTTCCTGCGGACCTTATCGGTACGCTGATCTTTAATCAAAAAGAGGGGACATTCACACCGAAAAAAGGTCCTATCTTTTCGAATATCATTCTTGCTGATGAGATAAACCGAGCTCCTGCAAAGGTGCAAAGTGCACTTTTGGAAGCTATGCAAGAACGCCAGGTAACAATAGGAGAAAAATCCTATAAACTGGAAGAACCATTCCTCGTTCTTGCCACACAGAATCCCATCGAGCAGGAAGGAACCTATCCTTTGCCGGAAGCTCAGGTCGATAGATTTATGCTGAAGTTGAAGGTAACCTATCCGAAAAAGGAAGAGGAACGCGAGATCATCAATAGGATGTCCGACAATAAGCCAATCGATGTGAAAAAGATTATCAAACCAAAAGATGTGCTTAATACACGGGCATTAGTGAATGATATTTATGTCGACGAGAAAATCAAAGAGTACGTGTTGAATATTGTTTTTGCAACCAGATCACCAGAGGAATATGGACTGAAAGATATCAGCGAATTCATTGAATATGGCGCATCACCACGCGCATCTATCTATCTTGTGCGTGCAGCAAAAGCAAATGCAATGCTTGATCAGCGCGGCTATGTCTCACCCGAAGATATCAAGGAGATAGGAAGAGACGTGCTGCGGCATCGTATCATCCTTACTTACGAAGCTGAAGCTGAAAATGTGACCTCTGAAGATATTGTTGATAGAATATTTGATGAGATTGAAATTCCATAATCCAAAAGTTCGCAGTTTATGATCCCAAAAGAGATTCTCCAGCAGATAAAACGCATCGAGATATCCACCAGAAGCATTGTTAGTGACATGTTTTCAGGGGAGTATCACAGCGTGTTCAAAGGACAGGGACTCGAATTTTCCGAGGTGCGTGCATACCAGCCCGGAGACAATGTCAGACTCATTGACTGGAATGTGTCTGCACGTATGGGACATCCCTATATAAAAAAGTTCGAGGAAACCCGCGAACTTACAGTAATGCTTATGATAGATGTGAGCGGATCGGGTTCATTTGGCACATTCCACAAACTGAAAAGGGAGATCGCTGCGGAAGTTGGCGCTATTCTTGCATTTTCAGCAACTAAAAACAATGATAAAGTTGGATTGCTCCTCTTCTCTGATGAAGTGGAGAAATACATTCCTCCCAAAAAGGGAAAAAATTCAGTTTTGAGAATTGTTCGTGAAATATTGTATTACAAACCGGTTCATCAGAAAACAAGTTTGAAGAATGCACTCGAATATTACTACAAAATGTCCAAGAAACGAAGCATTATTTTCCTCATTTCAGATTTCTTTGATGTTGACTATCAAAAGACATTGCAGATAGTTGCACAAAAGCATGATGTCGTTGCGATCCGAATTCTCGATCCGAAAGAATACACAATTCCCGAAGTGGGATTCATTACTTTTCAAGATGCGGAAACAGGCAAAGAAATGATCATTAACGCAAATGATAACCAGCTTCGAAAGAGATACGAAGAGCATATTGAACGAACCATCCAGTCCTTTCCACAACTTTTGAAAAAGTTAAAGATCGACCTGATAGACATCCGCACGGATGCGGATTATATTGAAGATATAGTGAAATTTTTCAAAGCGAGAGCTAAAAGGTATCGATGAAGAAGATAGTAGTACTTGTTGGATTAGCGATCTTATTAAATAGTATTGCATTTGGTTTTACTGTCTATACAAAAATTGATACATTGAAAACCGATCTCGATCACCTTAGTGTAGGGGACAGGATATATTTTGACGTATCCATACTGCATAATTATAAAAGTAGCGTTCTTTATGTACAGCAGGAACCTTCAGAGATATTTATTATCTTTTCATATACATCCGATATACAAAAAATTGATGATGAGATAAAGACTGATTTTCATTTTACCTCAGCTCTTTTTGATACAGGATTGCAAACTATTCCTCCGCAGGAATTCATTCTTACCTCTTTGGAAGATTCTGTGAAA
This sequence comes from Cloacimonetes bacterium SCGC AAA252-N17, assembly GCA_000404785.1. GTDB lineage: Bacteria > Cloacimonadota > Cloacimonadia > JGIOTU-2 > JGIOTU-2 > Celaenobacter > Celaenobacter polaris. The sequence continues at coordinate 13,914 of ASNI01000045.1, read as the reverse complement.
ATATATTCCGATTCACTCCAAGTTTTAATTCATTCGGTTCTGCCTGCAGATAGTGTTGCTCTCAAAGATATTAAACCGCCGGTTTCATTATATCTTGGTTTCTGGGATATTGCATTTCCGCTTTTGATAATTGCGGTAATAATATTTGTCATTATCATTATTACGCGAAGCAAAAAGGGATTGGCGTTCATTCCTGAAAAGAAAAAGAAGATACTTCCCGCCCATGTGATCGCTCTGAAAAAGATCAAGCAGTTAAAGTTGCAGGATTACATCGCAAAAGGAGATATAAAGCGCTACTATGTCGAGGTTTCCTGGATATGCAGAGAGTATCTTGAAAATCGTTATCATAAGCCATTTCTTGAGATGACAGGGTATGAGATACGCCAATTCCTCAAATATCTGAATGTTGAAAAAAGAATTGAAACTAATGCAATTCTTCAGGAATGTGATCGTGTGAAATTCGCAAAATATATTCCTCCAATTCAGGATGCTGAGAACGTGTTAAATGAACTTGTTGATGTTATTCATACAACAAAAGAGAAAGAGATAAAAGAGGAAAAAGATGCGGATTGAATTTCTTAAACCTGCCATTTTCTGGCTATTGCTTCTGATTCCACTTCTGGTTTTATATGAAATTTTCATAAAAAGTAGGAAGAAGCCGACCGTTCTCTATTCTAACATACAGCTTTTACAATCCTTTGTTTCAAGCAGAACGCAGATACTCTATTATCTTCATTATATATTTCATCTTTTAATATTTATTGCTTGTGTGATCGCACTTGCCAGACCTGTCATACCGGAACGGTTTACTCGTGTGAAGGGTAAGGGTGTGGATATCATACTTGCAATGGATGTGTCAACCAGTATGAGAGCTATCGACTTTCAACCAAACAATCGGCTATTTGTTGCAAAAAAAGAAGCAAAGAAATTCATAGAGTCTCGCCCGACAGACAGACTTGGACTGGTCATTTTTGGAGGGGAAAGCTATACTCAGTGCCCTCTTACGATTGACCATAAGATATTGATCGAGTTGCTTGAAAAGATCAAAACAGGCATGGTCGAGGACGGAACTGCAATTGGCATGGGAATTGCCACATCAATAAACCGTTTGCGCGACTCTGCCGCAAAGAGTAAAGTGATAATTCTGCTTACAGACGGTAGAAATAATTCCGGCGAGATCGATCCTGTTACTGCTGCAACTCTTGCAAAAGACCTTGATATAAAGATATATCCAATTGGCGTAGGTAAAGAAGGTGTTTCGCAAATTCCGGTTGATCATCCGATCTATGGCAGGCAGTATGTATCCCAGCAGCTCAATATTGATATGAACACTTTGAATAAAATTGCTGAAATATGTGGCACAGAAAAAGCTTCCCGCGCTCAGAATCCTGAGCAATTAAAAGAGATCATGCAGCACATCGATAAAATGGAAAAAACCGAGATCACAGAAAAAGTGCATTATCGTTATTACGACCTTTTCTACTATTTCCTTTATACAGCTATTTTCTTGCTTGTGCTTGAAATTTTGTACTCAAGATTTATTTTAAAGAGGATACCATAAATGCGATTTGGAAATCCTGAAATTTTGTTGTTATTACTTCTGGTGCCTATTCTTATACTGCTTATGTACTTCTCGATAAAAAGGAGAAAAAAGGTATTTTCTGAATTCAGCAGCATAGAACTTCAGAAGAAGCTTATCACAAATCTGTCACACGTTTCAAGAACCCTAAAAAGCATTCTATGGATTTGCATAATTGTATTGCTTATCATTGCTGCAGCCCGTCCGCAGTGGGGTAAGAAATTGCAGATTCTCGAAGAAAAAGGACTGGATATTGTGGTAGCGATAGATGTTTCCACAAGCATGCTTGCAGAGGACCTTGCACCAAACCGTATCCAGAGAGCAAAAAATTCTTTCATGACATTCATCGATATGCTTACAGGCGATAGAGTTGGACTTGTGATATTCTCAGGAGATGCATTTGTACAATGTCCCATTACGTCAGATTATTCAGCACTGAAAATGTTCGCTTCAATTGTGGATGTGGGACTTGTTCCGGAAGAGGGGACTGATATTGCCAATGCGATTAAAAAAGCAAGCACTCTTTTTGTACATGATACTCAAAATCGCGTAATGGTGCTTATCACCGATGGAGAAAACCTGCAAGGTGATTTCAAAGATGCTGTGAAAAAAGCAAAAGAAAACCACATAATTATTTATACATTGGGAATTGGCACACAAAAAGGAGCTCCCATTCCGCTTATCAATCCGCAAACCGGCGAAAAAGAGTATCTTAAAGATAGGGAAGGGAATATCGTGCTTACAAAATTGGATTTTTCAAACCTGAGCTGGATCGCTAAGGAAACAGACGGACTTTTCTTTCAGGTTTCTTCCGGACAGCAGGAGATAAGGGATATCCTAAATGATATTAGTTTGCTGGAAAAGGAGAAGATCGCAGAACGCCATTACTCACAATATAAAGAGCAGTATCAGTTTTTTGTCCTATTTGCCTTGTTTTTATTGCTGATCGAGTTTATATTATGGGAAAGGAAAATAAGAACATGAGAAAATTTTTTGTGATTCTTGGATTGTTGATGGTTCTGTTTGTGCAAAATTGCTTTGCACTTAACTATGAAAAGGTGTTGAAAAACAATAATGCAAAGAAGGCATATCAAAAAGAAGATTATGTCAAAGCTGAAGAACTTTTCAAGCAGAGCAGTATTGAATATCCCGAAGAGGGAAAGATACATTATAATCTTGCAAATGCCCATTATAAAAACGAAAAATACGTTGAAGCAATTGCAGAATATAAAGCCAGCTTGAAGAATGAAGATATTAATAAGGCCAAAGTACTCTACAATATTGGGGATTCATATTTTCAACAACAGGATTATCAGAAGGCAATCGAGTATTATCGCGATTCGCTCATTGAGAATCCGAAAGATGCAGATACTAAGTATAATTATGAACTGACACGACAGTATCTTCAGCAGCAGCAGGAGCAACAGCAACAACAGCAAGATCAAGATCAGGATCAACAGGATAAGGAACAAGAGCAGCAGGATAAACAGCAGCAAAATCAGGATCAGCAAAAAGAGGATCAGGAAGAAGAACAAGAACAGCAGCAGCAACAGCAACAAGAGGATCAAGAGCAACAGAACGAGCAGGAGCAGCAGAATCAACCTCAACCAACCGATGACGAAAAGAAACAGGCAGAGAGAATTCTTGACGTAATGCAGCGTGCTGAAGAGGATAATCAAAAAGAAAGAATGAAGAAATTACTTCAACAGGAACCGGGCAAAAAAGTGGATAAGAACTGGTAGTATGATAAAAAAAATATTTCTCTTTTCTTTTCTCATATTGATGATCAGCACAGCATGTTTTGCGGATAATATCACAATCACATCCTATGTTGACAAGAATACAGTTTCCTTAAATGAGCTATTAAATTTGTCAATTGAGATCAATTCCGACATGCAGATCGATGCTGAGCCAGAGATACCGCAACTAACAGGATTTCAAATAGTTGGGCAATCTTCTTCAAGTTCTACTTCAATTGAGATCATAAATAATGAGATGTCGAGATCGGTTACACAGAGCTTTACCTATTCTTTGCGTCCTTTGAAAACCGGCAGCTTCACGATACCGCCAATTTATACAAAATTCAAGGACAAAACCTATCGCTCGAAAACGATAAATGTGAATGTTGTCGAAGCAAATAGTAATGTACCACAATCAAGGCAGAATACACAAAAGCAAAATAATAGCTCTTCAAATAATGTTCGGATTTTTCTTCAAGCAACACCAAGTAAATCTGAGGTTTTTGTTGGAGAACCCTTTACGATCAAATATGTGTTATACAGTAATAAAGGATTGGTCGGGCTTAATGCAGAAAAAATGCCGGAATTTGCAGGTTTCGTGAAAGAAGAGACCTTTCAGGCAAAAAATATTACACATACCCTCGAAGTCATAAACGGCATACGTTATTATGCCTATCGCATAAGTGATTATACGCTTTTTCCAACAAATGCAAATTCATTTACGTTGGATAAAATGGAACTGCTCTGCGCCTATGAAGTCCCTGCAAAGAGTTTCTTTGATTTCAGTACAACGAAACGAGTTTATATTCAATCGAATACTTTAGGAATAAAAGTTAAGCCGCTTCCCCTCGCAGGACAGCCACAGAATTTCTCGGGAGCGGTAGGGCAGTACAGCATAAAATCAGAACTTAGTTCTTCACAGGTAAAAATCGGCGAATCAGTTACGCTTGCCATTACTATTTCCGGTTCGGGGAATATCCGCATGTTTGAGCCACCGACCTTGTCGGTCATTCCAAATATTGATACTTTCCCACCTGAAGAGAGCGATGTTCTGTATCATCCTGATAATGTTTCCGGCAAAAAGGTCATCAAATATATTCTCATACCTGAAGAACCCGGCACGTACGATCTGCCACAAATTTCCTTCACTTATTTTGATCCACATTCAGAAACATATAAAGCCATCTATACAAAATCACTTACGCTCGATGTTGAAAAGGGGAAAGTAACTCCCGGTTCGCTTTCATATATTCGCCCTCAGGATATTGATATTCAGGGCTTGGATATTCATTTTATCATTACAAAAAATACGATAACAGATTACACGCTCATCATCTCACAGGCATGGTTTTGGATACTGATAGTTTTATCCTTTTTAAGTATTGTCGCTGCGCTGATCATCAATAAAGAACGTGAAAAACTGCTGCAAGATAAAGCATATTACAGAGCGAGAATTTCCAATAAACATCTTCAGAAGGATCTGGGTGAGGTGCAAGCAGCATTGAAAAATGATGACATTTCCACTTTTTTTGTTGCAGCCGATAATGCATTGAAAAATTTCATTGCAAATAAATGTAATATCTCTGCAGGTGCATCCAAAATTCAGGATATTATTGCAGAGCTTCATAAACGAGAACTCCCTGAAGGGTTTATTGATGAAATAATCAATTTCCTCAAAATGACAGACAATGCACGTTTTGGAGGCACGCAATTTTCTCATGAAGCGCTTGAGGAAAAATTTAAGGAATTGAATATGATCCTTCAAAACCTTTCAAAGATAAAGTTCAGGAAAAAAAGATGAAAAAGATTATTTATATTTTGAGCATTTTATTTATTATCCCCTTGCTGCTTTGTGCAAAAGAGTATAATCTCACTGCTGCAAATAGTGCATACCAGGAGCAGAATTACCAAATAGCCAAAGAAGAATATATGAAGCTTGTCAATGAGGATGTAGAAAATTACGAGCTTTTTTATAACCTTGGCAATACATATTTCAAACTCAATGACCTTGGCAATGCACGTCTCTATTACGAGAAAGCTGCAAAGTTCGAACCTCTCAACCAAGAACTAAATGAAAATATTACAATGCTGATGGCAAACATAAAAGATAAAGAGGAAGTAGAGCGATCATTTATTGAGACGCTGCTGCGCAAAATATATTATACTTTTTCGATCAACCTTCTGGGTGTGTTCGCAGTTATATTTTTTATTTTAATGATGGCATTCATCGTGTTTCTTATAATGAGCAGAAGTGCTGTGCTCAAGCGGATCGTTAAAGTCTTTCTCGTTATCTTTGCTGTTATATTCTTTCTTGTGACTGTAACAGAAGTTATGAGAATCCGTGATTTCTATGCTGATAATAATGCAGTTATTCTGGATGAAGTAGTTATCGCATACAGCGGACCGAATGAGGATTTTCCACAGGTTTTTACCATACACGAGGGACTGAAAGTTTCTATAGAGAGATTTGATAATGAATGGGTGCTGATAAAACTTCCATCAGGAAATGGGGGATGGGTTCTTACCTCTGCATTAGGTATTATCTGACATGAAGCTGCAGCGCGCTTCACAGAATACTCAGACTCTTGGGATCATTGGATTTATACTTCTCATTCCTGCAGTGCTTTCATGGATTTTATTTATTCTCTACCTTTCTCATATTACAAATTTATTTAAGATAATTTTTGAAGCCATTCCTGTACTGATGCTCATTATTGTGACGCTGAACCCGCTTGGAGCTATTGCTCTTGGTGTGTTTTCCAATGCGTATGAAAGCAGGAATATCTATGCGAAGACAGCATCACTCGGTGGGATTATTCTCATCGGCTTTCTTCTGATAGCAATAATACTACGATAATGCGAATCTGTGCTAACTTCCTTTATGTAATAGCTCACGGATTTTCACCGATGAACACAGATAAAGAAATAAAGAAAATTCTTAAAATTGACTATCCCCGTGGCAGAGCCAAGGAGCATTCCGCCAATTTTATTTCAATCCAATGATTGAAAAACGAATTTTCATTATTTTACCTCACCCCAGCCCTCTCCTAAATGGAGATGGAGAAATTGGAAACCCCGAGGCAGAGCCTCGAGGAATTATTTGATTAAAAATAATTTTCCAACTTCCAATTAATAGCACGCTGATTCGCCTGCTGGCGTTCGCAGATTGTGCTAATCCTCGCAGAAAAAATATATTCACCACATTGGGCCGTTGCAGGCGAATTTTCAAAAATGACAATCAATGTGAAGGCCCAATCCAAACTATTGCGAAGTTTTCCAAGGTATCCTTCACTAACTATTTGCAAGTTTTTTCAGCGTTAGTCTGTGCTCCATTTTCTTTTTTCGTGTTTTTAGTGTCTTTCGTGGTTAAATTTCTCTATTAATCCCTTTATCAAATTTCCAAGCTTTATTCATAAATATTTTGACAAAGAAATATCAAGAAGTGTTTTTTATTCAAAAAAATTTGAACATAACCAAAATCTATGTACATATTAATTTTAGGTTTACTCGCAGTCATAGCTTATTCTATATATGAATACTTTTCTCATCATTCATACAGAAAAAAGATACCTTTACTCATTCATGTGAACGGTACCCGCGGAAAATCCAGCGTTACCCGGCTTATTGCTGCCGGTTTGCGTGAGGGTGGAAAAAGAACAATTGCAAAGACAACCGGTTCTGCACCGAGGATCATACTTGAGAATGGTAGTGAAATCCCCATACAGCGCCCTCGTGGACCGAATATCCGAGAGCGGATCAAGATATGTAAATTTGTTGCAAAACGCTCCTCAGAAGTCCTTGTGCTCGAATGCATGGCTGTTATGCCGGAATATCAGTGGGTGACAGAGCATAAAATAGTAAGATCGGATATTGGTGTGATAACGAATATCCGCCTTGATCACCTCGATGTTATGGGTCCGGGTATAAAAAATGTAACCTATTCCATATGCAACACTATACCTGAAAAAGCACTATCTTATACAAGCGAAAATTTTTTTTTCCCTTATATGAAAAAGATCGCAGATAAAAAACAAACTAAGCTTTATCTCAGTGATCCGGAAGTAGTGTCCGATGAAGTGCTTGATGAATTTTCCTATATCGAGCATAAAGATAATATCTCTTTGGCTCTGGATGTATGCAAAGCATGCGGTGTGGAAAGGGACGTTGCACTCGAAGGAATGAAAAAAGCAAGACCGGATATCGGAGCGACTACCCTTTTCCATATTCATGATAATGAAAGAGATGTTTATTTTGCTCATTCTTTTGCGGCGAATGATCCTGAATCCACGGAATTTGTCATCAAATCCGTAAAAGAACTCCATCCTGATATTGAGTTCTGCGGATTTATTCTAAATACACGCGCAGATAGGATGTTCCGTTCCAAACAGCTTATAAAAATGCTCGAGAATACTGATTTTGACGGACTCTATCTCATCGGACGGGAAACTGCAACTGTTTATTCTTATACACTAAATCATAAACTGCCAATGTCCAGAATTCATAATTTCGGATGGGTCACAGGCGAGCAATTCATGAAAAAATTGGATAGTGTAAGAGCAAAAAATATTTTGCTCATAGGCATTGGAAATATCGGTGGAAATGGCGGAATTATTGTGGATTATTTTAAAGAAAAATCAGAGATCGGAGAATCATAAATGTTTGAAGTCGCAATAGGGTTAGGTGTATTAACAAGTCTCTTCTTTTTGGAAACCTTTGGCATTGCTGCAGGCGGTATTGTAGTGTGCGGATACATCGCATTATATCTTCATGAACCCCTTACAATATTGGTTACTCTGGCGATCAGCTTTGCAGTGTATGGAATTGTGAAATTCCTCGGAATGTTCATGTTTATGTATGGACGGCGAAGGATGGTCATATCAGTACTTCTGGGTTTCATCATCGGGTGGATGGTTCGTTCTTTCGGGCTGTTTTCATACATTCCAGGCGATCAGGTCGTTCGTGTGATCGGGTACATTATTCCCGGCTTGATCGCGAATTCTATGGAGCGTCAGGGCATCATTCAGACAGTATCGGTAATGGGAGTGGCAGCAGTCATTGTGCGGCTGATTCTCATTCTCGTATTCGGCGGACAATTAATAGGATAAATGAAACTCATTAAGAAATATCCAATGTCCAACAAGCCGTTGCTAAGGCTATGGCTCGGCAAGCAAGGAATATCCAATGATGAAAAATAAAATAAATGATAAAGAAAAGTAAGAGAGAAGAAAATAATCATAAAGAGTTCGATTTACAAGATCGATTTATTGCTTATACGATTATATTCTGGTTGCTAAGCCCAGCAGTTTGTAGGAAAAAAGATGAAATGCTCGATATTTTCTCAATCCCCTCTAACTCCCCCTATGCAAGGGGAGAACTTATCTCATTTTGCAGCAGGCAGTTCCCTTCCCTTTTAATAGGTGGAAGGGTTAGGGATGGGGGGCACAATAACTCAAATAAACCATTTTCACACAGGATGCCCAGCTTAGAAACTAACACATAAGGAATATCCAATGATGAAGGAAAAATAAATGTCTCAGTTTCGTTTGAATATAAAACATCTAAATAAATGGATATTGGACATTCCGTGTTCGATATTGGAAATTCAGATTCTTTTATCTCACTATATAGCTCACTTAAAATTAGAAAGAACCATAAATGAATTGAGGAACTATGTACATACCAAGTGCGCATTCTAAAATTAGTGTTATCATACTTTTGATCATAGCGATAGGATTGTTTTTGTGGGTGAATACCTCACGGGTGTGGGTTAAAGAAAAATTCTATGATGAGAAATATCAAGCTGCCGAGCTCACAAAACAGGCAACCGACGCAGTCAGAAAGTATAGAATTCAGCAGGGCTACACTTTTGATGAATTGAACGACCCGAACAGGTCAGGTCTTATCGGCGAGAAATATTCGCTCATCACAACAGATAGGGGAGATCTCACTGCAAAATTGACTACGCTCAATCCAAATATTTCAGCAATTATTGTAGAATTTTTCAAGAAAGCCAAACTTAAAAAAGGTGATGTGATAGCCGTCAATGTAACCGGCTCGATGCCTGCTCTCAATATTGCAGTACTCAGCGCTGCGAAGGTGCTAGGACTCGATGTCGTGCTCATTAGCTCAGTTGGCGCATCTATGTTTGGTGCAACCGATCCATATTTTACATGGCTGGATATCGAAACATTACTAAATGAAAAGGACATACTTTCTTATAAAAGTATTGCAACATCACTTGGTGGCGGTCGTGATCTTGGACGTGGATTGAGCAAAGCAGGTCGTGATCTTATCATCGAAGCTACTGAACGCAATAATGTTGAGTTAATTCAGGAAAAAAGCATCGAGAAGAATATCCAACGAAAGATGGAAATTTTTGAAGATACATACGATAGAGATGTTGATCTTTATGTAAATGTTGGTGGTGGACTTTCCAGTCTTGGAGATGCTATTAATGGACGCTTGCTCCCACCGGGACTTCACAAACATGTTCTGACCAGGAACATTCCCAAAAAGGGAACGATGTTCCTCTTTGCAGAAAAGGGAGTTCCTGTCATTCATCTGCTCGATGTACGTGCTCTTGCTGAGGAATATGATCTTCCTATCTCGCCCGTGCCATTACCGGAACTCGGAACAGGTGCAATGTTCCTTGAAGAGCGTTACAATCTAACAATAACTGTGGTCGCACTGGCAATTCTCCTAATCTTAATTGTGATCGTGATATTCTTTGACAAACGGCAGCAGCAGTTCAAAGAAGAACATGCGAAATGAGAAAAAATATCCAATGTCCAACAAGGAATATCCAATGATGAAAGAAAAGAATAAAGTGGTTGGTCAAAAGAAGTTCGATTTACAAGATCGATTTATTGATTATACGATTATATTCTGGTTGCTAAGCCCTGCAATTTGTAGGAGAAAAGATGAAATGCTCGATATTTTCTCAACCCCCTCTAACTCCCCCTATGCAAGGGGAGAACTTATCTCATTTTGCTGCGGGCAGTTCCCTTCCCTTTTAATAGGGGGAAGGGTTAAGGATGGGGGTCACAATAACTCAAATAAACCATTTTCACACAGGATGCCCAGCTTAGAAACTAACACACAAGGAATATCCAATCCATGTGAAATAAAAAAAAGATTTCACGGGACAGGTGATGAAGGAAAAAAATATGACTAAATTCCACTTGGTTATGAAACATCGAGTTAAATGGTTATTGGACATTCCGTGTTCAATGTTGGAAATTCAAAAATTTCTCATACTTGGATTTATTTTTGCATTAAGTACAACCTCATTAGTCTGTGCACAGCAAGCAGAATTGATGTTCACACAGAAACCTGATGAGTTCATGCTGTACAATACAAATAACCAAAAAATGTATTCCTATTACTTGCTGCCTTCAAAGGAGAATATTACTCTTACCGTATCAAATCTTGATACTCTTGAGATATATTCAAGGATTTTCTTTGAACAAAAAGCAAATTCCCGTTCTTATGAATATATGCTCACATACAATGCATTCGCAGATACAATTCACAAAACCTGCAAACAAAGCAGTGTTACCCGTGGAGTGAATGGACAAGCAGTCTCGACCTATAACAAATCTTTGATAACTCTGGCTGGTACACAAAATGGAATTAAAATACAGAACATCTTTTCAAAACCAATTCTTTTCAAATTTGAGTATAACTCACCCACTAATTTTTCATCACAGCACGAATATATTGCATACAGTCCTGATGTGTATAGCGATGAAAAAGTGCTTGTGCTCAATGACAAAGAATACACCTATTACGAACCAAAAAACAACGAGATAAGTCTCGATCTCGAAGGTCCGATATATCTCAAGATTATCAGCCGGGTGATATTTGATATGCCTGCAACTAAGAAAATTGATTATCAGTTTGATGTATATGATAATGGCAGCTTATTAGCTTCCTTTAGCGAGGTTGGGTATAAATCTTCAAAATCTGTCTTGCAAAATAATATCGAGCATATTCCATCAACCGGTGATGTGAATATCTTGCATTTTGATGAAGGCGCACATCATATTGAGATCAGGAAAACGTCCAATAATCATGAAGTGATGTTTAGATTTTATATTAATAAAACAGCAGTGTACGTGGGGGATAAATGAAAAGAATAATTTTCATTTATTTTGCAGTTTTAATAAGCGTACACACGCTCTGCGCACAAGAACTCGACTACTCTCTTTACAATAAGATCGATATCAGAACGTATTATAACAGCAATGTACTCAATCTTTCTGACAAAGATATTAATGAGTTTCTCGATGGTCAGGATCCCGATAAGTATAAGCTCAAATCTGTCGATGACATTGTGAGTTCTTTCGATATTGAGCTTGGCTTCAAACATAATCTTATGATGGGACATACGCAGATCAGCAAATTCAAATTTTCTTATGACAAGTACTGGAAAAACGGATTCAAGGATTTCAAGTTTATAAGTTTCGAGCTAATTCAATATTTCAGCAAATACGTAGATGTACGAGCAAAATACTCATATTATCCATACATTTTCATCAATAAATATGAAAGCTATTTTGACCCCTATTACGGATATCATGATTTCACTTATTCAAAAAATCTGGTGTGTTCGGGTTTGAATATCCGCATTCTTGATTATGTTGAGTTCGGATATAATTTTGAATATACTGATCAAAACTATAATGATTATTTCCCGGAATATGATGCATACAATCTTATCAGTGAGGGATGGATCGGTTTACGACCAATGGAAAATACTAAGATCAAATTCAAATATTCCTATGTGCAGTCCATTGCACAAGCGGAAAAGGTGTATGATTCGGGCAGCGAAAAGATCCGCGATCCTTCTTATAATTCTAACATTATTTATACATCCCTTTCGCTTCCGATCATAGGTGGGCGTTGGAATAAACAAATCAAATTTTTCACCAGTTTGAAATGGGAGAATCGTTACTTCCAATCACCTTTTTCGCCAGTTGTTGATCCCTTCCATTCGGGAAGAAAAGACAATATCTTTCATTATGAAGGATGGCTAATATACCCGATCTGGCACCTTTTCGATTTCAGGACATTTTTTACCTACGAAAGAAGAAATACCCACTCTCCAAATGGAACATTGGTTTCTGAAGAGAAAGAGTATATTACAAGAACTTACGGAGTTTCATTACAAGTACGATTTTAATAATATTTCATAAATCATTTTACAAATTACTTATCACAAGCTCTTCGACTTATGACAAGGTAATTTGGGAATTGATCCTGTAGCATACGATAAAATGGTAATATCTCCCAATCCTTCTTCTCAGAATATTAATGTGAAATTTTCAATGCCTGTCTCTCAGAAAGTAACACTTGAACTTTATAATGTCAAAGGACAGAAGATTGCAGCCTTCCATGAAGGAATGATTTCTGCAGGAACTCACGAACTTAACTTTGAAACGAATGTTCCTTCCGGCATATATTTCATGAAAATGCAGACAGAATCTGAAACACGAATGGAGAAATTCATTATTCTGAATTAATTTTAGATTGTATTAAATTTAACTGGACTTCTACTTTTTAACTACGCTTTGAAGATGAAGTCCAGTTTTTTTTCTTGGATTCTATAGTTGTACTCAATATCTAATATTTTTTTAAAATTAGAAATTAGAAATTTGATATTCTTACTTTATTATTCTCTATTCCTCACAAATATATGCTTAATGCGTTTGCCCTCGACATCGCGTTCGTCGATTTCGAAGTCCTTTTTCAGTGATTTGATGAGAGGTGTGAGTTTAAGAAATCCATAGTTGCGAGGATCAAAATCTTTTCTTTTCTTAATAAGTAGATTTCCCACATCACCCAAAAATGCCCAGCCGTCTTCATCTGCGACATCGGAGATAGTAGAAGAGATCAATCGAATAACATTTGGTGTGATCTTATCCACATCATGCTTTTTCACACTAGTATCTTCTTCAACTTTCGATTCTGTTTCCTTTGAAAGTGCCTTTAAAATCTCAATATAAATGAATTTATCACAGGCAACAATAAAGGGTTCAGGAGTTTTTCTTTCACCGATACCAAAGACCTTCATGCCGGCTTCCCTCAATCTTGTTGCCAGACGGGTAAAATCGCTGTCGCTGGAAACAAGGCAGAAGCCATCGACCTTTTCGGAATATAAAATATCCATTGCATCTATTATCATAGCGGCATCAGTGGCATTTTTCCCGGTAGTATAGCCATATTGCTGAATGGGAATGATGGCATTTTCCAGAAGTAAATTTTTCCATTTTTTGAGCGTTGGACGTGTCCAATCTCCATAAATTCTTTTGATCGTGGGGTTGCCGTACTTTGCGATTTCTTCCATCATCTCTTTCACGTATGCAGAAGGGATGTTATCGCCATCGATCAATACTGCGAGTTTTATATCTTTGTCCATAGTTATCCTTTATTTATCTTAATCTCTGATTGAGATTTGGAAGTATCCTGTCAATGTAAATCTTTTTTAATTTGGCATACCCCCAAAATTTTTCATGTTCATGACACTTTAAGGAAAACTTATTGAATATCATCCGTATAAATAGTAAAAGAAAGAAATAACCATAATAGTTAAAA
>ASNI01000044.1 GCA_000404785.1 Cloacimonetes bacterium SCGC AAA252-N17 | reverse complement strand
AATGGTAAATACCTTCGCCGGTAATGGTTGGCCCTACGAAATATATCTCGCCTATGTCGGGTCCTCTGGTAATGTGGTAATCTGCAAAGGCAAGGGAAGTAGTAATACATAAACAAACCAATAGGAGCAGAAGAGTCTTTTCCCATGCGAGCTCGGGATTTACACTTTGTTTCAACATATTATGCTCCTCTTTTTCATCTGAACTACTAATCCCTTTTTGAGGTTAAAAATATTTTTTTGTCAAATTTATTTCATACTTTACACGCATTACAAAAATTAAAAATGGTAATGTTTTTGAAATGATTTAAATTTTTTACTGTTTTATAAGCTCAGAAAGACAATCTTTCAGAAGGTTTTTTGTTATCAGCACCCGAAATGCTTTTGTGGAACGAATATCGGTAATAGGAGAAATCTCTTTCGCAATCATCTCTTTTGCATCATCTATTGCAGCAGGAATGAGTTCTTTCCCTTTGAGAAATTTTTCGGTTTTACTCATCCTTTTTACTACAGGAGACACACTGCCCGAAGCGAGCTTTATCCATTCAATTTTACTGTCAGAATATTTCGCAATCGCCGACAGAGACGCCTTTGTGATGGTCATCGCATTTCGCTGTCCGATCTTCCTGAAATAATAAAATACATCCTTATCTTTAGAAAGTGGAATAATAATTTTTGTGATGATCTCGCCTTTTTTCAAGGTTGTAGCGCAAGGACCGCAGAAAAGCGCTTCTATTGGTATAGTTCTAACTACACGGGATTCAGGCGAAAAAATTTCAACCCTCACTTCCAATACTACAAGCGGAGTAATCGTATCACCGGCAGGCGACGCATTTCCAATGTTACCGCCAATAGTTGCTCTGTTGCGCACCTGTTCAGAAGCCATTGTTTTGATAGCTTTGATCAAAATCGGAATGTCATTCTGTATCTTATGAGAATATAAAATTTCATTTAATGTTGTGCAAGAGCCAATAAATATCTTATCCTCTTTTTTTTCTATTCCTTTAAGTTCGGTTATTCCCGAAATATCAATGATGACTGCATCCTGCGGCAGATCATATCTTCCTATCATCAAGTCGGTTCCACCCGAAAAAATGAGGATTTTTTTGTCAGCAATTTGAGAGAATATTTTATAATATTCCTTCAAAGTATTTGGAGAGTAATATTGCATGCTATTCATAAAATCTCTCCGGTACTTTAATCTTCATTGAGAGCAAATGCCGCACGGCTTTGATTATTTTATCATATCCCGTACAGCGACAAATATTACCTGCAAAAGCTTCTTTGATCTCGTTGTCGCTCACGTTTTTTTCAGACGAATTTCGCAAAAGATTTATCGTTGACATGACAAATCCGGGAGTGCAAAAACCACACTGAACTGCACCATTCTCTTCATAAGCTTTTGTGATAAATCTAAAAAAATCAAAATCCCGCAAGCCATCTATAGTGACAACATTGGCATTATGCAGGTGCATCGCAGGAACAAGGCATGAATTAACAAGCTTATTATTCACGAACACAGTACATGCACCACATTCACCTTCGCCACATCCTTCTTTTGTGCCGGTTAATTCAAGCTTGTATCTCAATATATCCAAAAGCCGATCAAGCGGCTCAGCTTCGACCGAAACAGGTTTTCCGTTTACTATCATATCAATATCCATAATTGCTGTTCTCTATTAGTGTTGCTATTACTTCCGGAGTTAGCGGGATCTTTCTTGCAATTTTTCCGATTGCAAAACTCACCGCAGAAGCAACTGCAGGCGCAGCTCCAACAAAGGGAAGTTCGCCGAGCGCCTTTGCCCCGTAAGGTCCGTTAAAATAAGCATCTTCAACAATGTCCACATACATTTCCGGAATATCCTGAATTGTAGGAATAATATAATCGCGGAATCCCCTATTCTGAACTTCTCCACCTTGTATACATAATGCTTCATACACTGCATAACCAATACCCTGAATGATACCGCCCTGAATCTGTCCTTCACTTTGTTGATGGTTAATTGCTTTTCCAACATCGTGTGCGGAGTAAAACTTTTTAACTTCGACCTGATATGAAGTAAGATTAATCTCCACTTCGGCGACATTTGCTGACCATGAATAGACCGGGTATCCGTATCCCTTATATGTATCTTCATTAAACTTTATAAAATTTGGATGTTTATATTCTTTTTGTACAACGAGCGAATCATGTTTTCCGAAATATTCTATTGCTGCTTCTTTGAAATTTTGAGACGAGAACTCAACATCATTTAATGACAATGCGTCGAGAATTTGTTCACAGTTATCAAGTAGTAGCTTGCCAACGATCATCGTACTGCGTGAAGCAACAGTTGGACCGCTGTTCGGTACTTTGCTAGTATTTTTTTCCTCAATAATAATATCACTAAATGGCAAGTGCAATTTCTCTGACACTATTATTTTATACGCTGTATCAACTCCCTGCCCCATTTCTGTATTTGCAGTTTTGACGAGTACCTTTCCATCATTAAGAAGCTCCATCTCTGCGATCGCCTTGATACGATTTTCGCCAACTCCTGTAAAACCGCAGCCATGAACAGCAAGAGAAATACCTATGCCTTTAAGAATACCTGCCTTAGCAGATTCATTTTCATTATATTTTTTGAATTCATCATATTTCTTTTCGTATTCTGAGCTTTTCAGAACCTTCTCAACACATTGAGGCAGACCATAGCTATAATCTATTGGCTGACCTGTCGGCAAAATGTCGCCGAGAGAAAGCATATTTGATTTTTTAATTTCCCAAACTGGGATTTTTAATGTCTTTGCAACTTTTTCCATGAGCATCTCTATAGCGAACAATGATTGGGGACCACCAAATCCCCGGAATGCACCGCAGGGAGATATATTAGTTTTTATTGCCCTGCCATGGATACGTACATTTGGAATTCTATAGCAGCCAAAAGACGTGAGCACAGCTCGTGCAAGCACAACTGGACTCAGTGTAGTATAGGCGCCACTATCGAGTAGAATATCCATATCCAGCCCGAGAATTTTTCCATCAGAACTCACCGCTGCTTTAGCATGAATTCTCGAAGGATGCCGTTTTGTGGTGAACCGAATATCTTCTTCTCTATTATAACTCAGGATGATCGATCTTCCAGTTTTTCGTGCAAGCAAGGCGACATGTCCGCAAATCAAAGATGGAAAATCCTCCTTACCACCAAAAGCGCCGCCTGTCATGATCTGGGTAACATCCACCTTTATTTCTGATCCCTTGAAAAGCTCATTCATAGCATTTTGCACATAATACGGACATTGCATCGAACCCTTGATATGAATTGTGTTTCCATCCGGTATGGCGACAACGACCTGTGGTTCGAGATACACATGTTCCTGAAATCCTGTCTCAAATATACCCTCAACAATCGAATCTGCATTTTCAAATGCTTTTTCCGGCTCACCATTTTCAAGAAGAATTTCTTCGAACAAATCTTCGGTTCGATTCCGATCAATAGCTGCTTTCAACGTTGTAGCTGCTACCAACTCTTCATATTTGATCTTAATATGCTTTTTCGCTTCTATGAGTATCGTTTCATTTTCAGCAGCTATAAGTAAGATCGGTTCACCAATATAATTTACTTCATTTTCTGCAAGATAGGGCATATCATTTTTGATAATGGCGACATAATTGTTTTTCACTTCTTTTGCCGAGAGAATTGTCACCTTTGACCAATCAAACTTTTCATCAAAGGAGATCGAGCTGATCCGCGCATGTGCCTTTGAAGAACGAACTGTACCTGCGAGCAGAGCATTCTTAATACGTAAATCTCGTGTGTACTTTTCTATTCCTGCAATTTTTGAAGCAGCATCTACGCGCACTTCACTATGTTCTTTCATTGTCTCAAACTATCCTCATGTGAGGTACTTTCCTGTTATATTCAACCGCCTGCATTTCCGCAGCAATACTGAGCGCAATCTCGGAAGCTGATGAACCCCCAAGATCAATTCCGATGGGTGAATATAGATTTTCCAAACTCACTTCACCAAGTTCATTTCTTATTTTGTCCAGTGTTGCCTTCACTTTAATCTTCGATCCTATCATACCAATATATTCAAAAGCAGTATCTCGCTTTATGATCATTCTTAAGACATCATAATCAAACCTGTGCCCGTGTGTTACGATGACTGCATAGGAACCGGCTTCCGGCTCGAAATCCTTTAAATAATTCTCATATTCTTCACAAACCAGCTCATCAGCTAATGGGTGCAATGATTTTGCTGAAAATTCCTTACGATTATCAATAATTACGATTGAATATTTTTCTGTAGAGAGTATTCTCTCCAGTGCTTGTGAGACATGCCCTCCGCCGAAAATATAGACTCTCCGCTTAGGTATATGTATTTCAAAATATACCTTTACATTACCCCCGCAGATCATTCCTGTCGCCTTGTCGGATGTAAGCTTATCAGCATTAAAATCATATTGTTTGGTTTTATTCATTCTTTTCTTCAGGAAGAGCAGTGCATCACGTTCAACCAGTTTTTCGACTGTGCCGCCACCAACAGTTCCGTAGGTTTCTCCACTCGCTGTGATAATCATCTTAAATCCGGCTTTTCCCGGAGTGGAACCTTCTGCTTCAATCACAGTTGCGATCACAAAGGGAATATTGTTATTTTTGAGCCGATAAATTTTTTCTATGATATCCATATTATTTACCTAAAGTTTCGCAGGAGTCCAAATTACTTAAATAAGCCATATTTAACCTTTATATATATTCTTCGAAAGATGAGTTATAATTAATTTAATTTCTAACCCCTAATTTCTAATTACAAATAAAATGTCAAAACTTAAATGTCAAAGCAATTCTTACTTCTTTGATTTAATTACAATTGATGAGAAAATTAAATTTACCCCGTTGGATAATTTCATATATATCAGAAAGAATATCTAATAGCATAAATATCTAACAGGGTTAAGTTCATTAGCTTCTTTCCAATAAATTTTTGCTTCATCTATTAATCGTGGAACTGCTTTTGAAATCATTCTCAACCAATGTTTTGACTCTTTTATGCAAATACATATTTTATCTTCGAAATCATTTTTTATTTGCCTTCAGTCAGTGTGCAGACAAGTATTATCATTTGAAATTTCATTAGAAATTAGATATTTGTAATTACTTATTCAAGTTTTACAGGAATTGAAATTACTTAAAAAAATCATATTTAACCTTTTAAAATATCTACTGCAAAACTTGAGTTATTTAAGATACCTTTCTCTTTCTTCTTGTGTATTTACATCTTGAACAATTGATTCATCTGAAATTTCTATATAACTAATTTCATCATGAAAATTTCTTAGAACATTGCGCAGATTGTCTGATACAGGAGTGTCAATAATTTTTTCTACCACAGATTTTGATAACATAATGGGATGACCGGCTTTCTTCTCATAAGAGGGCAATATAATCTTCCAGGCGAAACTTCGTGCTTCAAGAGCCAATTTTTCATACACAGCTTCTGGGATATGCGGCTGGTCAATAAGATGAAGCATTACATAATCGTCTTTTTGCATTTCAGGAAACAGTTCTTTTAAACCGACCTGAACACTGCTGAACATTCCTTTTGCAAAATCCTTATTCTGAATAAAATCAATTTTTTTGAGGGTCGGTTTTTCAAGATAGATCACTTTTACGCTATCCTCGAGTGTATATGCGTTAAAACCAGTCACGATAAGCATTTCATCACATACTGAAGCAAGTTTATTTATGATGTGTTCTATGAAAGATTTTTGATTATAATGCACAAGGGGTTTGAAATCCCCCATTCTGCTGGAATAACCCGCAGCGAGAATCAATCCAAAAATCTTGGGCATCATATTTCTTTCATCATCAAAGCACGCTCAGCATTCTTAATGTCCTTCAAACCGCTTCCTGTCAATAAAACGACGATTTTTCCATTTTTCTCTTTACTCTTCTTAATATATTTTATGAAACCAGCCCACGCTGCTGCAGCCGATGGTTCGACGAAATAACCATGTTGCTGACTCAAATATTTCTCAGCATTCAATATTTCATCATCGCTTACCTTTGTGCCGAATCCATCGGTTCTTCTTATCGCATCAACAGCCATATACAAATTCCGCGGCGCATTCACAGAAATACTGTCTGCAATCGTGCTTGATTCTTTGTATAGAAATTCATTGCTTTCAAAATAATCAATAATGCCCGAGCTTCCTTCTGCCTGCACTGCAATGAGCGCGGGAATTTTATCGATAAGATCGAGCTGCTTCAAATCATAGAATCCTTTGTATATTCCTGATATAATACTTCCGTCACCCGTCGGCACGAATACCTTGTCAGGAGCTTTGCAGTTCAGTTGAAGAAAGATATCAAAAGCACCCGACTTCTTCCCTTCTGTTGTGAGTGGATTGTATGCTGTGTTGCGATTATACCAGCCATGCTTTTGTGATTCATTTATAGAGATATCATAGGCATCATCATAGGAGCCATTAACCTTTTCAACCTCTGCTCCATACATTTGGATCTGTACTAATTTTTCCTGCGGGATACTTTTGGGAACGAATATTTTTGATCTCATTCCAACCATTGCACATAATCCGGACATCGAAGATGCTGCATTTCCAGTCGATGCAGTGCAGATAGTTTCTTTGCCAAGCTCCAGAGCTTTTGCCAGGACCAACAAGGATGCCCTGTCCTTATAAGAAAAGGTTGGATTGTGCGTGTCATCCAGGACAAAAACAGCATTATCTGAATTATAAGGAATATGATTGAGAGAGTTAACTGGCAATGCCATGCGAGTTTTCATCAATTCTTGCACTTCACTTTTCAAAGGCAAAAGCAGAGGAAATTGAAAAATGTTACCCGATTTTGACTTTTGAAAGAAATCGTGATTATATTGAGTTTTTAGTGCTTCGTAATCATAAAGAACTCGCAAACATCCAACGAGTGGCGATTGAGGTTGATTTTTTTCTATACAAGTGGGGCACAAGTAATGGTCGTGTTCCTCTATATCATCCGATGACCACCTGGCACCGCATGAAAAGCATTTATAGTAATAATTTTTCATAAGCATTCAAATCGAAATGATTTGAAGAGAAAATATTTGTCTACTTTTTTGAGATTGTAATGATTGAAGACAATTGCATTTAACCTCAAAAAGGATGGGTGCAGTTTCATTTCGGAACTTAAACTTTGCGAAAGGTTTGATATGTACGCCCACTGGCGGGAATTTTCATAAGATTTTCTATTACCTCGACTCCTCGTTATTTTATTCCTTACAAGTCGAAACAAAAACACAATAACAAATAACATTGTCACCCTGATCCGCTAGCTGGCGGATTGGGCGTAATGAAATGAAGACCAGTCGAAGGGTCTATTCTTTATAAACATAGTTCCGAACTATTGCGAAAGATATGGTCGCATCCGCTCCTTGGCGGAAACTTTCGCAAAGATTTTCTATTACCCCAACTCCTCGTTATTTCATTCCTTACAAGTCGAAACAAAAACACAATAACAAATAACATTGTCACCCTGATCCGCCAGCTGGCGGATTGGGCGTAATGAAATGAAGACCAGTCGAAGGGTCTATTCTTTATAAACATAGTTCCGAACTATTGCGAAAGATAAACTTAAGTTTTACCTTAACCTCTTTATTCACTTTTTCTGTTTTCTGTCCTCTATTTTTCTCATTACTATTCATTTACGTCATCTCTTATTGCCATATGGCACAATTATCGGCGGAGAAGAATCTCCCGAAATCCTTGATCAATCCTTCTGGGAGATCCTTCGTCACCCCAATGAATTGGGGATTCCTCAAGGATGACAATCAATATTTGCGAGATTCTTCTTCAGTCAGTTCAAACTGACGTTCATCCCTGCCGCAGCGTAATGCATTGAAGCTGGAACGCTTTTCTTTCCTCACTCCTCACTTCTCTCACTTCTCTCTTCGATTCCAGATCACTTCCTAATTATCGTCCCTGTCTTCCCTTCCAGTGCATCAACAGCATGGTCGAGGGAAGTAATGATCGCTTTATCTCCGCCTGCTTTCACGAATCTGATCGCTGCCTGCATTTTGGGTCCCATACTTCCTCCAAGGAAATGCCCTTCATCAAAATATTTTTCTGCTTTGGAAACAGTTATTTTCCCCAAAGGTTTTTCGTCAGACTTTCCAAAATTAATGAATGCGTTCCGAACATCTGTCAATATCAGGAATATATCGGCATCTACTGCTTGAGCAAGAATATTGCCGGCTTTGTCTTTATCAATTACTGCTTCAAGACCGCTGAATGTGCCGTCGGGATTCTTCTTGACCGGTACCCCACCACCACCTGATGCAATAATGATCGCACGCGCAGCAACTAGGGCTTTTATGCAATCTGCCTCTACAATAGTATGCGGTTCCGGCGAGGGCACCACACGACGCCATGTTTTTTCACCTTTTGGCTTAACCTGTTTTACAACATAGCCCTTGGTCTCATGCAATTCCTGGGCAACTTCCTTTGTATAGAAAGGTCCAACCGGCTTTGAAGGATCATCGAAATCAGGATCGTTCTCATCAACAAGAACCTGGGTCACAACAGTAGTTATTGGGATATCTTTCCCTTTATTCATAAAGTAATTTCTTAGAATATTCTGGAACATATACCCGATCTGTCCCTGAGTCATTGCGCCAATCACATCGAGGGGTTGAGGAGGAACAAGTTGCTTCCCTTCCTCCTGCTGGATAAGAAGGTTGCCTGCTTGTGGTCCATTTCCATGTGTAATGATGAGCTTATAACCGAGTGCATTCATCTTTACAAGTTGGTCACATGTGGTCGCGACATTTCGGAATTGTTCCTGGGCAGTACCTTTTTCATTTGCCTGCTTAATGGCATTGCCACCAAGTGCGATGACAACGAGTTTTCTTGTATCTTTATTCATTGTATTTCTCCATTCTTAAACTCGAAATTTGAAATTAACCAACAGTGTCATGTAACAAAAGACATAAAACACACCTCCCTCCGCCAGCTGGCGGAGTACTCCTCTCAAGAGGAGATTTTCTCTGCCTGCCAAGGCGTATTCCGATTTTTCGGAAGAAGACTGGTGCTCTCTGCTTGCCAAGGCGTAGTGCAACGGAGACTGGTGGTTTCATCACTTCGTTCTCACTCTATTTGAGTTCGGATATATTCTCCAATTTCAAGTTTCAAATTTCCAATTTCTATTTTCAAACCTCCACTTTCATCCCTGCGATCGTCATTGCCATGATCGCTTTCTGGGTGTGAAGCCTATTCTCTGCAATATCCACAATTATTGATCGAGGTCCGCTTGCAACTTCGTCAGTCACTTCTTTACCTCTATCAACAGGCATTGGATGAACAAACAGTCCATCATTTGTGCGTTTCATTCTTTCTTCTGTGCAGATCCAGTTCGTGAGTTTGCTGGCTCTTTCGATCTCAGCTTCCTTTCCAATTTCATAGAAATCCGGTCCAAACCAATTTCTGGAATAAACGAATTCCACATCCTGGGTGTATGCTTTATCCGGATCGTGGCAGATCTCGAATTTTCTTCCATTCTTTTCACAGTTGGTTTTTACTTTTTCAATCTCTTCTTTCGGCAGATCATATCCCTTAGGATAAGCAAGACGCACATTCATTCCTATGCGTGAGGTTATCAGAAGATTCTCATGAACCGAACAATAAGATCGAGCGAGCGAGCCGTGTGCCCAGGTCATGAGCACTGTTTTTCCTGTTAGATCGCCTCTATGTTCCTGCATTCCCATAACATCTGATAAACCCTGACAGGGATGATACTTATCATCAGCCATATTGATGATCGGAGCATCCATCCATCTGGCATATTCGCGCAAAAGCGCATCGCCATCCCCATAATTTTCTACAGAAGTTTCCAGAATTCTTATACCCATTCCGCATGCATATCTATCCAATACTTTTGCTGCGTCCTCGATAGTTTCTCCAGCTTGCACCTCGACTCCGTGGCTTGTCTTTCTGAGACGCATGGTTTTGGGTTCGAGAAATTGTGCATGACCACCAAGTTCGGTGGCAGCGGCTTCAAAGGATATTCGCGTTCTCAATGATGGATTAAAGAAGAACATAAGAAATGTTTTGTCCTTTAATAATTCAATATATTTTTCTCCGAATCGATCTGCCTTCATCTCTTTTGCTAGTTTTAATATAGCATTAATCTCTTGCACCGATAGCTCTTGAGTGCAAATAATATCTTTTCCTTTTATATCTATTAACATTTTTTCTCCTACATATAAATACTTTTACCATCCGACTATGCCGTGCTCCGCCGTGACAGGCGAAAAGCACCCCAGTCGAATATCCGCCAGCTGGCGGACAACGGGGCAGGCTAAAAGCACGAAAAAGGTTTTAAGAGAAAATATTCTTCTAAACGTTATTTTATTAATTTCGTGCCTGCCTCGGCGTAACGTAGTGAAGACTGGTATTTCGCCTGCAACGGCGTAGCGCAGTGAAGACGTGTGGTTCAGCATTTTTCTCCTATCGAAATATAAAATGGAAACGGACATGAGATTTTTCATTTTCCATTTTTAATTTTCTATTTTCTATTATTTGTGCGAAAGCCAAGAACCCATTTTATAGTGTGGCATCATTGTTATTTTCTCTTTTTCAACATATTCGCCTTGATGAACTAAAAACGATTTGTCAGGATGGTATTTTCTCTGAAAATATTTTATCCCGTTTGGAATTAAATTATATTTATATTTTTGCCACTTAACTTCAATAGCATATCGCTTCTCACCATCAATAATAAAATCTACTTCATTGCCCGATTTTGTTCGCCAATATTTTATATCATCCAATAGATCGATGTTCTTCTGCAATTCGGTATAAATTCCATTTTCTAATAATTCTCCCCTATCATTCCGGCTTTGGATTAAACTAAAATTTCTTTGCAAAATATTTCTGATGCCATTATCGAGGAAAAAGAGTTTTTGCATTTTGGAAATCTCAGTTGATTTATTTGAAAAGAAGGGAAATATCCTTTTGATGATAAAAGTATTTTCCAGAACAAAGAGGTATCTTTCCAGAGTCTGTCGGTTAATCCTCAAATCGTTTTGAACTTGCTGGAGATTTAGAAGTTTGCTACATTGATTGGCTAATAATTTTAAAAGAAGATTAAAAGCTTGCAGGTTCTCGATTTTAAAAAGATAGGAAATATCTTTGAAAATATAAGTTTGAACGATTTCATTAAGCAATTTTTCCTTATCTTTTTTAGATGTTGTCAAAGCTATGCGTGGAAAACCACCAAAGGTCAGAAAATCAAAGAAAAGGTTTTCGATTCGCTGATGATTTAATGAAGTTATACTATCGCTTTTCAAAAGTTGATGATATTTCTCTTCATTCCTGAATAATAGGTATTCCTCAAAATCAAGCGGTAATATCTGAAATTCGATCTTCCTTCCAACCAGCGCATCTTTGAATTTATGTTTTATCTGCAAAGTAGATGAACCGGAAGCAATTATCTTGATCTCAGGATGATTATCAACCATAAGTTTGATAAGATTTGAGGGGTCGTCTAAATATTGGATTTCATCTAAAAAAATGAAATTTTTGCTTCTTTTATCTACACCTTCTTCATAAAGAAAATTCAGAACTTCAGTAAATTCTCTATTAAATTGTTCAAATAGTTCCCGATGCTCTAAATCAAAAAAAAATGTATTATATTCAGCCTTAAGTTCATTTTGAAGCAATTTCATAATAGACGTTTTCCCTACTTGTCTGGCGCCGATAAGTATAATTGCTTCCGGGAAATCTAAGTACCGCTTTATTGAATTTATTATTTTCCGATATTTCAGCATTTTAATCCTACTATTTTTATTCACTCGCAATAATTTAGTAGACTTATTTTTATATGCAATTATCTGTCAAGTTTTAAAATCAGCTTGAAAAGTTTTATAAGAAATTCTCTTCCTGATGAACCTTTTCAACAGTTTGCAAATTTAAAATATAATATTTTCTTATTTTTCTTATCTTTCGTGTTTTTCGTGGTCCATTATTTTAATTTCTAATTTACAACCTGCCACCCATTAATAGGGTCATGATCGCTTTTTGTGCATGAAGACGATTCTCTGCTTCATCATACACCACGCTTTGTGGTCCGTCTATCACTGCATCAGTAACTTCCATATCGCGGTCTGCGGGCAGGCAATGCATATAAATACCGTTTTTATCAATCAATTTCATTTTCTTTTCGTCGCATATCCAATGTTTATTTTTTTCAAACAGGTCTTTCATACCATCCAGATTTTCTTCTTTGATCTTTTTACCATTTTCATCCATTTGAGCAAAGAAGGGAAGAGCACCCCACGATTTAGGATAGACAACATGAGCACCTTCAAATGCGGCTTCCATATCATCGGTTTCTTCAAAAGTAGTGCCGTTTTGTAATGCATATTCGTGGCATTTTTTTGTGATTTCAGGATCGAGTTCGAAACCTTTAGGACGAGCCAGAACGACATCCATCCCAAGAAGAGAAGGCGCAAGAGCAAGACTTTGCGGAACTGCGAAGGGTTTGGCGGTTGAGCCCGAATATGCCCAACTGATCACGAATTTTTTCTTCTTGAAATCGCCGAATTTTTCCTTGATTGTCAGCATATCCGCAAGTGCCTGGCATGGATGATATTTGTCACATTCCATATTGATGATCGGAATATCCGAATAATATGCAAATTCCTTCATGGTTTCATGAGCAAAGCCATAGATCCATTGTGATGGAGCTCCATACATTCTGATTGCCAAAGCATCTCCGGTTCTGCTGAGAACCTGGGCAACATCACAAATTCTTTCGGTTTTATATGGAATCTCAAACCCTTTACGGGCGGGAGTGTATGTTTTCCCGGGTTCCAAGTCAACATGATAGCCGCCAAGCTGCTGAATGCCGGCTGCAAATGTGCTTCTTGTGCGAAGCGAACTATTGAAAAACATGGTGTAAAGCGTTTTCCCTTTCAGGATGTGTGACATATCTTCGTTAATTGCATAACGTGTCTTCAACTCTTCTGCAAGACGCAGCAATGATTCCCATTCTTCTTTCGTGTAATCGATTTCAGGGCTGAGCCAATCTCTGCCCAAGAATTTATTCGTTCGCATTTTTTACTCCTTATCCCGATAGAATTACATAGCAATGTAAATACCGGTCTAAATATTTTTATATTTTTTTTATTGTGTTCTATTGTTTGTAAAAAATATTCCTGCACTAGAAAATACAGGATAATCGCCTGATCTTATAGATCGAGAATAATACACTGTGAGTAATGTTTATAATTTTCATCATCCAGTATCTCCTAATATAATTTCAATATCACTTGTTTTTGAAAATGCACAAAAATTATGTCAAATTATTCATTGTTGGAATGTGCATACTCATCCCAAAATCACACCTCGAGTACATCATAGTGACAGAGAACGCCCATACCGATCATGTCGATATGGGCATCCGTTGCATAAATATGATAATTCTTATTCAGCTAACCGAATAATTTTCCTTTTCTTTATGATCTAATGCTTAGTTAAACGACCGAAAAGTAACTGAAAGACCAAATATAATTGCCCAAATTCCGATGACCATCATCACAGCACCAGCACCGGCAAAAGGATTTATGAGGACAAGAATACCAAAGATAAGTGAAATTATTCCGCCGAAGAGCAGAATTCCTCTTTGTGACTTAAATTTGAAAGCTTGATAAATTCTCCACAGTCCCATAAGAAGCGCCCATATACCAATGAGTAACATAAATGCACCTATTGCAAAAACAGGGAATGCTACAATAATAAGACCTAATATCAGGTCAATGATCCCTTCCAAAAGCCATGAACTCCAGCTCGGATTGTGTTTTGTATGAAAGATCGCTCCAACAATAAAAATAACACCTGCGATAAGAAGCATAAACCCAAAAACATGGGCTAACACGGCGATGGATCTCCCTGGATAGAAGAGTGCGATTAATCCGAAAATGATCGCTAATATTCCTTTTAAAGTGATTATCCATGCACCTTTACCAATTGTTCGTGCCATGTGTTTTTCCTTTCTTACTTATCTTCTTTTTCAGAAGATTTTTCTGATTTGGTTTCTTTTTTTTCTTCTTTCTTTTTAGGTTTTGATTTGAAAGATCCGCAATTTTGAAGCTTTGCGGTGACCATTCCCATCCATTTGGATGAGAAATTTTCACAATGATGATTGTGCCAGTATATGCAATTTTCACATGCAATTTTTACATCTTCAGCCATAGTGTCCTTTGAATTATTTGTCATGGAATGGTCCATGACAGCTCGAGTTTATATTAGATAGCTATTTTTTATCTTCTTAATTATGAACTCAATCTGGTCAATATTTTCGGTATTGGGCTGGGATAGCCACTGTATTTTTGCCCCACTCAAAATTCCATCATACACAGCATTTTTATATTTCAATTTTACATGATTTTCGTGAAATATAACACCGTTGTTTGTACTTTCATGAAAGGGTTCCTCGGAATGAAATAATGTGAATTTTTCTCTGTAAGGTTTGCTGTTTTCATAAGGACAGAACGTAGCACAGTTTCCACACTCATTGCAGAAATCATCAATATGTATGATTTGAAAATCTTTTTTAAATGGATGGTCTTCGTTCAGCAAATTGATCAGTACATTCGCTCTATTCGGACAAACTTCGACACATTTTGCGCACAGAAAATCACACTGCAGGCAGCGGCTGGATTCTCTCAAAATTTCTTCAGAATCGTGCAATTCTTCTGTTTCTTTCTTAAGATACCCCTGATGTTCGATCAGTTGACTGAATCTCTTCTCTTTATCAAAATTTGTTTGGGGGATATCATTAAATATGATTTTCTCTTTCTCCAAAATTGCTTCAGCAACTTGTTTTCCGTCTGCAATTGATTCTACTACAGTTGAAGGTCCGCGCAATGCATCTCCACCGATATATACATTTTCAAGTGAAGTTTCGAGAGTTTCAGGATCGAAGACTAATTCTCCTTCTTCAAATGCAAGACCGTTTTCTTTTAGAAGTGCTCTATCAACTTCTTCCCCTATTGCCATGATAACCGAATCGAATTCCAATCTTTCTTGAGAATTCTCGATCGGAATGGGTCTTCTTCTCCCGCTTGAATCCTCTTCTCCGAGCTCCATTTTCTGGCAGAGAAGTTGGGAATCTGTAAAATCAATCGGATTGATAAGTTCTTGAAAATTTACACCGTCTTTAATTGCATTATCAAATTCTTCTTTATCAGCCGGCATATATTCCTGAGTTCTTCTGTAAAGGATTGAAACCTGCTCCACACCTTGAACTCGAATTGCAGCACGGGCAGCATCCATTGCAGAATTTCCACCGCCGATGACTGCTACTTTTTTTCCGAGTTTAAAAATTTTACCAGCTTTTAAATCTTCTAAAAATGAGAGTGCTTCGAAGATATTATCATTCTCTTTGCACCAGCTCAGCATCTTGGGAATATGGGCGCCGATACCGATAAAAATAAATTCAAATTTTTGATCTCTAAAATCTTTAATAAATTTTGGATTTTGATAATTAAAATGAAATATCACACCCATTTCTTTGAGAAACTCTACATCTTTTTTGATCACATCATCGGGAATGCGGAAGCGCGGTATAATATTTTGAACAGTTCCGCCTGCTTCCGTTCTTTTGTCAAAAATGTGTACTTCAAATCCATACTTTCGTAAAAAATATGCTACAGACAATCCGGCAGGTCCAGCGCCAAGAATAGCAACTCGTTTCTTCAAATTTCCAATTTCAAATTTCAAACTTCGAGTTTCACTCTTCTCCGCAGCGACCTTTTTAAGCTCACGTATTGAAACGGAATTCTCATAATTCCATCTTGCACATTTCGTCTGGCATTGCTGGTCGCAAATATAACCGGTTATATTGGGAAGTGCGTTTTTCGTCATAATAATATGCAGCGCTTTTTCGTAGTCTTCTTCGTCAATAGCTCGAATGTATTCCGGCACATCCTGATGAATGGGACAGCGCTCTTTACAGGGAGCAATAAAACAGTCCAGAAGTGGTAATTTTTTATCAATTTTCAAATCCGATGAAGGGTGCTCCTTCTTAGAGAATTGTGGGTTGTGTATTGCCTTCTCAGCAAGTGAAGCTAATTTCTCGACTTGAATACTTTGATAATCGGGAATATTTTTTTCTTCAATTGTTTCTGCAAGCTGTTTCAGGCGCACATATCCGCCCGGTTTGAGAAGATCAGTAGCCAGAGTGATCGGTTTAATTCCTGTTTCCAGAATATCAACAATATTCCAGTAGGATGCTCCGCCTGAAAATGAAATCGGTAATGTTCCATCTAATTCTTTCGATATCTCAGCAGCAAGATTGATTGTGAGCGGATACAGGGCTCTGCCGGACATATATTTTTCGTCCCCGGGCAAAACCGTATCCTTGTTCATTACAGCTAATGTATTTGATAATTTAATTCCAAAATCTCTACTTTCTGATTCGGCAACTTGAGCAAGTCTCCTAAGCATCGGGATTGCATCCTCAAATTGAAGATCCTTCTCAAAACTTTCACGGTTAAGAACGATATGCGAAAAACCCTGAGCATCTAAAATTTTTCTCACTCTGTCATAACCAAGCAAGGTCGGATTGAGTTTGACAAAGGTATGCAGTTTTTTTTCTGTGATAAGATATTCGCAGATCGACTCTATCTCCTGAGGTGGACACCCATGCATTGTTGAGAGTGTTATCGAATTTGAGATATCGGGGGAAATATATGATAAAACTTTTTCAATGGTTTTTGAATATTTGGTATTGCTTTCAGAAAATCTTCTTAGAATTTCTTTATATTCATTAAATAAAGGATTACGTTCTGCGTTTTTCAACTGCTTGATGAAATCATCTATCTTCTTGGTTTTGATGCCCTTGAGATCATATCCCACACTCATATTGAAAAGAAATCCGGTTTGCTCGTTTGCAGAAAGTTTGAGCTCTTCGTTTAATAAATGAATAACAAACCATGCTTTCAAATACTCATCATATGCCTGAGTAACAGTCAACTCGGTTGACCATTCAGTATTATAGCCCTCATCGGGCGCATCGATACAGGGCTTTTCGATCTCGAGTTCATCCAATTTCTGGACGGTTTTCAGCTCGAAAAATCTCCCGCCGCAAAGATAGGAGACGATTAGATTCTGTGCGAGTTGAGTGTGCGGTCCGGCAGCCGGTCCGATCGGCTCTTCAATCTTTGCATTCAAAACATTGTAGAATTTTTTATCTTTTTTGTGATAAAATTGAGTATCATGAATACCGAAGATCGTTTTGTTCTGCTCATATTCCTGAAAAATTCGACCGAGAAGTCTCTCAAAAGGTAACGGGATCATTTTATCTGTCATAAATTAAGCAGAATTATTGAGTTTTAAGCTCGTCTGCAGTTGCTTGTATCGCCTCGATTATCTGCACATAACCCGTACACCTGCAGAGATTTCCTGATATTGCGATGCGAATTTCTTCTTCGGTTGGCTGTGGATTTTCCATGAGCAGTGCAGTGGCGCTCATGATCATACCCGGAGTGCAAAACCCACATTGGATAGCGCCATATTTAATGAAGTTTTTTTGCAAAGGAGAAAGTTCGCCATCCTTTTCAATACCTTCTATTGTGATGATTTCTTTTCCTTCGACCTGCCCGACCAGCATCATACATGAACATACTGCTTTTTTATCAACGATGACCGTGCAAGCTCCGCATTCACCGATACCGCATCCCTCTTTTGTGCCGGTCAAATGAAAATCTTCTCTGATAACATCGATAAGGCGCTTCATTGGATATATCGTTACTGCAACCTTCTTGTCATTAAGTGTAAAAGTAATTTCTTTCATGTTGTTTTTAAAAAGTAAATCAACTCAGAAGACGAACTCCTGAGTTGATTGTAAGAATTTAAGTAGTTAATACATTATATCAGTTCATTGATTTTATCGACAAACATCCGTTTGGGGACTGCTCCAACAACCTGATCCATAACCTTTCCATCCTTAAAAAACAGAATACTGGGAATGCTTGTAATGCTGAATTTTACTGCAATATTTCTTTCTGTATCAACATCACATTTTGTAAAGGTAACCTTTTCAGCATCCATTTCATTGGCAAGTTCCTCAAAAATTGGACCAATCATTCTGCAGGGCATGCACCATTCCGCCCAGAAATCAACTAATACAATTTTGCCCGAATTCACGATCTTATCGAAATTTTCTTCAGTTAACGCTAACGCCATTACTTACTCCTTATTATTTTAGATACTATGTTCAGTTAAATATTTATTCGCTTCAAAGGCAGCTACAGCGCCATCACCAGCAGCATTGACAATTTGTCTCAACACCTTATCACGCACATCACCAGCAGCAAAAACACCGTCAATATTCGTTTTCATCTCTTCGCCTGGTTTCTGTGCGATAAACCCATCTTTTGTAAGATCGATCTGCCCCTTGAAGAGTTCCGTATTTGGATTCAAACCTATAAAAACAAAAACTCCGTCAACTTTTAATTTGCTTTCCTTCTCGGTTTTTTTATTGAAAATCGTAATTTGTCTATCTCCGGAAGTTTGGAAATCTATTGATTTGATTATTGAATTCCATACGAACTCAATCCTCTCCTCAGCAAAAGCTTTTTCCTGGCAGATCTTATCCGCACGCAGTTCGTCTCTTCGATGGACAATATACACTTTGGAAGCATATTTTGCAATGTGTAGAGCTTCCTCAATCGCTGTATTTCCACCGCCGATCACAGCAACGACCTTGTCCTTAAAGAAAGGTGCATCGCAGGTACCGCAATAGGAAACTCCCCTTCCGTAAAATTCCTTTTCTCCCGGAATCCCAAGCATTCTAGGTTGAGAGCCGGTTGCGATTATTGCTGTCTTCGTATGATATTCATTTTCCTCTGTATAGACACTTTTTATCTCATTTGAAAATTCTATCTTTGTTACTGGTTCTTTTTTCACCTCAAGTCCGAAACGAACTGCCTGATTTTCCATTTTGGTAGCAAGATCATATCCCAATACCGGCTCATCAAATCCGGGATAATTCTCAATATGAGATGTTTTTAAGAGTTGTCCGCCGGTAAAAGGAGCTTTCTCAATAAGTACTGTTTTCAATTTGTATCTTGCTGCATAGATTCCTGCAGTAAGTCCCGCAGGTCCGCCACCAATAATTATGAGATCATGCATGACTGCTACCTTTCTTTTTTAACTTCTATCCTGAATTCCCAATAATCTGTCTATTTTATTTTTATCAAAACCGATAATAGGATGATTATTTATCATAATAACCGGAACTCCCTGCTGCCCTGTTCGACGCACCATATCGCGCGCTGCAGCTTGATCCCTTGCCACATCTACATCTTTAAAACGTATATTATGTTTTCTGAGATAATCCTTTGTCTTTCTGCACCATGAACACATCGGAGTAGAAAACACGACTACACGAGCTGTTTGATCATTCACTAAATCTCCTACAAATATTTTTTAAACCACGAAAAGCACCCCGATACAGTCGTTCCTCTTTACGGGGCAGGCGAAAATCACAAAAAATGGAATTCAAAAAAATTAGTTATTAAAATTAAAGTTAACTCTTCTTCTAAACATTCCATATATGAGTCCTCTCTAAAAAGTTCAATTTAAGAAAGCGAGAAACCGTTGAAACGGTTAATGTATTTTTTTGTTTCATTAACCACCAACTTAAGTTGGTGGTTAATAGAAAGATAACTAATTGTAACCGATTCATCGGTTTCCAAATATTTGATGCATTTTCTAACATATTTCAAATCGTACACTTTTTAGAGTAAACTCATATATACTTCTTCCAAAGAAAATGTACTCATTTTTCTTTGCATATTACTTTTAAAATAGCACTTTGATTTACATAAATTTTTTCTTAAAAAATATTTTTCTGCGTCTTTCTTGTTTTTCGTGCCTTTCGTGTTTTCAAATATTAAAGATTTTCGTAAATATCTTCGACTGCCGTTTTCTGCTCTTTGAAAATTATTTTCTCGTTAGTAAAAAAATTTATGAAACCGGAGAAAAATAGTGCGATCAAATTACATATCACCACATCGAAATGAAATACTTGCTTGATAATGTTGAGCAATATGAGCTTCACTCCAAAAGATAATAATACCGCTGCATTGTATTTTGGTATCCGCCGAATAAAATCTTTGAAACTATTTAGCACTATGTGATTCCATATCCAGAAATAGATGATCACATAGCTCACGAGTATGGCGACCTCAAAGGAAATCGAAGGCGCTAATACATATTTTGCGAAATAAGTCGTGAATGCATAGGTAGTAAGAAACCACAGAACAGTAGTATCTACCACCGCTCCGATCAAACCCCTGATAGTAAATTTAATAAAACGCTTAAACATACTTGGTTTTAAATATTTCTTTTTCACACGACTCAACTAAAAATTTTATTCTGATGGATAATTTCAGTATGCAAGAAAATGAAAAGGAGTTTTTGAAAAGCAAGTTTTTTATTCGATAAGACAGGGATACCCCCAAAAATTCGATGAAGATTCTCTGAATAGTGCATGAATAAAGTGTTTTCGGAGAATTCTTCGCGGAAAATTACTTTTAGAAAAA
>ASNI01000043.1 GCA_000404785.1 Cloacimonetes bacterium SCGC AAA252-N17 | reverse complement strand
TAGAAATATGTTAGAAAATGCATCAAATATTTGGAAACCGATAAATCGGTTACAATTAGCTATCTTCCTATTAACCAGCAACTTAAGTTGGTGGTTAATGAAACAAAAAAATGCATTAACCGTTTCAACGGTTTCTCGATTTCTTAAATTGAACTTTTTAGAGTGGACTCATTTATACAAATAATTAAAAAATTGACAGGAAGGGAAGGGATTATTGAATTAAAAGAAAAAATTGAAACTGGTTTTTATGTGGCACCAGAAGAAAAAGAATATTAAGGAATTGCATGGCTAAATTAATTACTAATCAAAACCAATTTTTAAAAGAGATTATTGAGAAATTATTACCCGGGTGTGATAATCTTTATTTTTTGATCGGGTATTTTTATTTTTCCGGATTTGAACAAATATATAAAAATTTAGATGATAAAAATATTAAGATCCTTGTGGGATTGGATATTGAAAAAAGTGTAATGAATCTCATAAAAGAATATGAGATAAAAATGCAGATAAATCAATCAAGGCAAACGCAAAAGATTAATTACCTTAGAGCACTTACTCAAATTATTAATGATACAGAATTTTTTGATACACCCGATAAGAAAGAATCCTTTTTACTCTTTTATAATAAAATTAAGGATGGAACACTTGAAATAAGAAAAACTGCTAAACCAAACCATGCGAAGATGTATCTTTTTGAACATAAAGAAGAAAATAATCAAGGCGGTTTACAACCAGGTACTATGATCACTGGATCGAGTAACTTGTCATACTTAGGTTTACAAAAACAGCATGAGATAAATGTAATACTTTACGATGAATATGTTAAAGGAAAAAAGATATTTGACGAATTATGGGAAACTGCAATTATAATAGCAGATAAGGACCATATTGAGGATTTTAACAGTGAAGTAACTGAAAAGATCTGGATCGATAAGTTATTTAAACCATATTATTTTTATTTACGAGTGCTATATGAATATTTTCTTATAGAGACAGACGAAGAACTCGCGCTACCGGAGGAGATAACAGAAGGTAAATTTATAAACCTTCTATACCAAACAGATGCAATAAAAGAGGTAATAGAAAAAATAAAAATACATAATGGCGTTTTAATCGCTGATGTTGTTGGACTTGGAAAGAGTATTATTGCTTCTGCAGTAGCACATAATTTAAGAAAAAAAGTAGTAATTATATGTCCACCACAAATAAATAAACAATGGGATGAACTATATAGACCGATGTTCGGTGTAAATGCAGTTGTGTTTAATTCTGGTTCCATACATAAAGCGATTGATATGGTAGAGAACACATGGGGAAATCCTCAGATTTTAGTAATTGTAGATGAAGCACATAAATATAGAAATGAGAATACAAGGGATTACATGCTGCTCCATAGATTATGTATGGGTAATAAAGTAATGCTTCTTACTGCAACACAATTTAATAATAGACCACAAGATATTTTCTCGATGATCAGTTTATTCCAAATACCATCGAAATCAACCATAAGAACAGTAGATAATTTGTCGTTGCAATTTCGGGAACTCGTAAAAGAATATAAGGATATCAATAAAGACAGACTGAAGAAAAAAGCAACACATAAAGAATTGGAATACAGAATTACCGAGCTCTCAAAAAAGATTAGAAATATACTGGAACCTGTAACTATTAGAAGATCAAGGATTGATTTGGAAAATATCAAAAAATATAAAGATGATATTGAACGCCATGGATTTAAGAGTGCAAAGGTAGAACCACCTAAGCTAATGAATTATGATCTTGGAGATTTAACTGGATTATATTTAAAAACCCTAAAAACGATATCAGATGAGGAAACAGGACTAATTGGAGCGAGATATAAACCAGTACTCTATCTTAAAGATTTTAAAAGATTCAGAAAAAAAATGGAGGAAGAAGGACAAGATCTAGAGCTGTTTGAAGTAACACAGATAAACCTGGCAAAATTCATGAAAAGATTATTGGTTGCACGATTTGAAAGCTCAATCGCCGCATTTAGAAGTTCTCTGGATTCAATGATTTCATCGATGAACACAGTAAAAGATTATTATGAGAAACTAAAGAAAGTGCCAATATATAAAAAGGGGACATTACCAGAAGTGCCAGATATATTATCGAACTTAGATGATGATGAACAGATGGATATTGCTAATTACACATTTGAGAATGAATTGAAGAAACATATAGAAAAAGGATTGGTATTTATCCCTATTGAAGAACTGAGGGATGATGAAAAGCTAAGTTTTATAAGGGATTTGAAATATGATATAAAGCTGCTAGAAAATATTAAAGATGAATGGTTCTCTGAGGGTATAAAAAAAGATCCCAAATTAGATAATTTTATAAAAAATATTAATAAAAAATTAGAAGAAAATCCTAAAAGAAAAATCGTAGTGTTCTCACAATATGTAGATACAGCACATTACTTATATGAAAATGTAAAAGATGCATTAAGAGTGTTTTATTATTCATCGAAAGAAGCGTCTGAGAAGAACAAGAAAATAATAAAACAAAACTTTGATGCTACATCAGAAAATCAGGATAATGATTATGATGTTATTATTTCCACAGATACACTCTCAGAAGGATTAAACCCTAACAGAGCTGATATTGTGATAAATTTCGATATACCATATAATCCAACTAAAGTAATACAAAGGGTGGGTAGAATAAATAGAATAGGGAAACAATTATATGATACTTTATTTATTTATAATTACTTTCCTACCTATATTGGAGAAAATGAGATTCATATCAAGGAAATAACGACATTAAAGAAGGCAATGATCAATCATCTTCTTGGAGAAGATACAAAAGTATTACATCCAGACGAGGAATTGAAAGCATATTTCCACGAACAATACAATAAAGCAAAAGAAGAATTTGAAAAAGAATCATGGGACACAAAATACAGGCAGCTAGTTGACGCTGTACCAAAAGAACAAATTGATAAAGCGTTGAAAATACCGCATCGATCAAAGATTAAAAGAACTCAGAAAAAAGAACAAGAAGGGGTGATTGTGTTTGGGGAAAAAGGAGATGGGTTTTCATTTAGATTGGGGATAGATAAGGAAAAAAGTATTGCATTATCACCAGAAGATGCTTTTAAGCTGTTTGAAGCTTCTATGAATGAAGATGCAGATAGTATATCTAAATCATTTTATGATAAGTATGAGGTAGCTAAGGATAACCTATTTATAACTAGAACGAATTCTACAATCTCACCACATACTGGGAAAGCGATAAATATTCTTAGTAAATTAAAAGAATTAGTACCTACAAAAAAAGACTATTTAGAAGATTTTATTTTTACTGCGAAGAATTTACGATCCTTACCAGAAGGTGTATATAAATTTATTAGAAGGTTAAATATAAAGAAAGCCGAAAAAGCAATTGAGGAGTTGCTGGAATTAATACTGCAATCCTACCTTGATAAAATAATTGATACAGCTAAAAGGATTGAGGAAGAACCGGAAACACTCATAGTAGCAGAAGAACTAATGAAGTAAAATGAAGGGAACATACTATGGACTTTACTAAACCATACAATAGAGCGGAGTGGATTGACTTTCTTGAAACAAGATTTATGCCAAATGATTTTAACATTAATGTAGAAGAAAATATACATGTTGAACATAAATACGATTACATAAAAGAGGTTAATTATCTGGGTGAATCTGAAAGATTGGGAGTTAAAGTATATGAGATTAAACATATATCAGCGTATGATCCACGAATTTCACTCACTAGGGAATCTTTTAAATTGATGTCCTCATATGGTGAAAGCAAAGCATTGGTTTTATTTACTACGCCCAAAGATAAAAACTATAGATTTTCACTCATTACAATAGATCTGACAATAGAGGAAGGAAAAATAAAAGAGGAAATATCAAACCCAAAGAGATATTCATTTATTCTTGGAGAAGATACAAAAATACATACACCAAAAGAATACCTCGTAGAAAAGGGGAGAGTGATTAATTTTGAGGATTTGAAAAATAGATTCTCAATAGAGGTTGTTAATAAGGAATTCTATGATAAAATAGCTATACTGTTTACAAAACTTACTGGAGGAATAAGAACGATCGGAAATAGGAATGAAGAATTTAAGCCAAAACTAAGATTGCCATCAGGGCAAGACCATGAAGCCCTTCAAAGATTTGCTGTACGATTAATTGGTAGAATTGTTTTTTGCTGGTTCTTGAAAAAGAAAAAATCAGATAAAAATAAAATAGCATTGGTGCAGGAGGATATCCTTTCTGTACAGGCAATTGAGAAAAATAATAATTACTATCACAAAGTATTGGAACCATTATTTTTTGAAGTGCTTAATACAGAAATTGAGGAAAGAAAAGAATTCATAAAAGAGGATGAGAAGTGGAAAAATGTACCTTTCCTAAATGGCGGATTGTTCGATCCAAATCTACACCAAGATTTTTATGAGATTGATGAGAATTTGAATCGTTCAAAATATGAAAATACGTTAAAAGTACCGGATGAACGGCTGAAGGAATTATTTGAAATATTTGAAACATATAATTTTACTATAGATGAGAACACTTCAGTTGATATTGACCTCTCAGTTGATCCGGAGATGCTGGGACGGATATTCGAGAACCTGCTGGCAGAGATAAATCCACAGACAGAAAAAACAGCAAGGAAAGCAACAGGAAGCTACTATACGCCCAGACCAATAGTTGAATATATGGTTGATGAATCCCTGATACAATATTTAATTACAAAATTATCCCCTCTTGAGAGGGGTGGCTCCGATTTGTCGGAGTCGGGGTGTGTTACTGCCCTGGAGCAAAAAATCCGCAACCTTCTCAATTACACAATAGAAGATAGTTCACTTAATGATGAAGAGACTGAGCAAGTGATTGATGCACTTGATGAAATAAAGATACTTGATCCGGCTTGTGGCTCTGGAGCTTTTCCAATGGGAATTTTACAGAAAATGCTTTTGATATTAGAGAAAGTAGATCCCGACTCAATGAACTGGCTGATCAGACAACTTGATAAAATATCCAACCCTGCAGTAAAAA
Source organism: Cloacimonetes bacterium SCGC AAA252-N17 (assembly GCA_000404785.1). Taxonomy (GTDB): domain Bacteria; phylum Cloacimonadota; class Cloacimonadia; order JGIOTU-2; family JGIOTU-2; genus Celaenobacter; species Celaenobacter polaris. The sequence continues at coordinate 5,735 of ASNI01000043.1, read as the reverse complement.
AAGCTGTTGAAGAAGAACTGATGAACAAGGATTGGAAATATATTCACAAGATGGGGATAATTCAGAATGCAATATATGGAGTTGATATACAACCAATAGCTGTTGAACTATCAAAACTAAGATTTTCCTTACAATTGTTGTTGATGAAAAAATTGATGAAAGTAAAGATAATAGAGGGGTAAATCATCTACCAAACCTGTCGTTTAAATTTGTAGCTGCGAATAGTTTAATTGTTTTGCCAGAACCAAAAACACAACAACACGCATTTGAACAGAATTTCATAGAACCCAAAATAGACCAATTGGAGAAAGTAAGGGAAGATTTCTTCCGAAGCCAGGGAAATGAAAAGGATAAATTAAAAAATAAATTTATGAAAGTTCAAGAAGATATTGGTATAACTTTATTGAAGAACAAAGATAGTTTTTCAAACGAAATAGCTGTTGAACTAACTAATTGGAAACCTTTTGAAGATAATGCTTCATACTGGTTTGATTCGAAATGGATGTTTGGAATTAAAGAAGGTTTTGATATTGTGATTGGGAATCCGCCTTATGGTGCAAAAATAAAAAATGACATATTGCAGAACATTCAAAGACATATTATTGAAACTAACAATTCAAATAGCGCAGCACTTTTTATAGATTTTGGGAAAAACCAATTTATAAATAAAACTGGAGTGTTATCGTTTATTGTACCAAAATCTTTATTATATTCTCAACGTTGGTTTACACTATTCAAAGCTTTGATTAAAAAAACTATTTCTTTAGTCGATGTAAAAAAAGCTTTTGATAATGTTCTATTGGAACAGGTTGTGTTTATCTTTAATAATAAATTTACAGACAATAAATATAAAGCAACAAAATTTTATAATAACACTTATGTAAATTCAACAAAAATTGATAATGAACAAGCATTAAGTCTTCAAGCTTGGATTTGTGATATAAAACCACTTGAATTAGAGATATTTAATAATCATTTCAGAAAAGATGTTGTATATATGAGAGAAATTTCGAATACAAAAAGAGGAGTTGGAATTCAAAAATACCTTAAATCTTCAGGTAGTTATTCAATTATTGGTGGTAAGAACATCGAAAAATACAATATTTCTGGAAATAAGGGTTTTATATCTTCTGAAATAATTAAAAGTTATTCAAAATTGTCTTTTATGAAACAAAGAAAAATAATCTCACAAGATCTAATTGCCCATGTCCAAAATCCTTTCCCACATATTATTATAATGAGTGTTTTAGATCCAGAAGGCAATATCTTATCTGTTGATACAGTTCAGAACACAATAATTACAAGTAAAAATTTTCCAGAGGAATATATTCTATCACTTTTAAATTCAAAATTAATCAGTTGGTTTGTCTATCGTTTTATTTACTGTTCAGCGATAAGAACAATGCATTTTGATAAATATTATATAGGTAAAATTCCAATAAAAAAAGTATCTGAAAATTTGCAAAAACCATTCATCAAATTAGTTGATCAAATCCTCCTTGCAAAAAAAGTTGGTAAAGACACACAACACTTGGAAGATAAAATAGATATAATGGTTTATAAATTGTATGAACTAACTTATGAAGAAGTGAAAATAGTTGATCCGGAAGTGGATAAGGTGCTGGATCAATTTGGGATTGGGAAAGAGGAGTATGAGAGGATGGGGAGTAAGGAGATTGAAAAGAAGGAGGTGTATTAATGGATACAGAAAAACAAACTTATTTATATCATTTTATGCCAATTCATAAGTTTATGGATTTTATATTAAGTAAGGCACTTATACTAACAAGCCTTTCTTATATGGAAGATCCTTTTGATGGCATTTCTTCAAAGGATGCACAAACCTTACGCTCTCTTAACTTACGGCAATATATTTTTGATCAAGATGAATTCTTTAAACGTGTTACTTTTAAAAGTCCTGATGTAATAAATGTATTGAATAATATTAATCTATTTCGTAATCGTTCACTATGTTGTTGTTTTTATTACCCCCAACAATCCGAAGAATCAATAGCAATGTGGAAATTATACAGTAAGAAAGATAGCGTGGCTTTAAAAATACCTAAGAAAGAATTTGAAAACTTCATAAAAGAATTTGAAAACTTCATAAATGATAAGCAATTCAAGCATTATTCAGTTCTTGAAAATGGTGACAATGCACTAAAACAAGATGATCCAAATTTTATTATAAGGAAAATTGAATACAAGGACTTTTTTAAGGATATTGTATATAATTTTATACCTCAAGGTTTTATTAAGCATTCAGATTATTCATACGAAAATGAATATCGTCTTTTAATGATAAACGATGAAAAAGAAATTAAAGAGCAAGAAGAAAAAACTAAAGAAGATTTAGGAACAGATCAAAATAGTTACAAAAATATTGAATATATGTCAAATCCAAAAATTTACAAAATCGTGTTATCGCCTGATATTTTATCAAAATCGTTTATTGTAGCTTCTCCTTTCGGGTTGTAATCCAAGTCGCATTCCGGGTCGGGATTTGTGAGATTAATGGTGGGATGTATTTTTTGATCTTGAATAGATTTCACAACAATAATTGATTCCAATGCACCTGCAGCTCCAAGTCCGTGACCGAGCATCGATTTGCTTGAATTTACTTTTAATTTGTAAGCATGATCTCCAAAAACAGTTTTAATTGCTTGGGTTTCACTCTTATCATTAAGCGGAGTTGAGGTGCCGTGGGCATTGATGTACTGCACATCCTCAGGAGAAATTCCTGCATCCTTAATAGCATTCTGCATTGCATGAGCACCGCCTTCTCCGCCGGAAGCGGGCATAGTGATGTGGTAGGCATCGCAGGTCGCACCATAGCCGACAAGTTCACCAAAGATCGTGGCGCCTCTGGCTTTTGCGTGTTCATATTCTTCCAGCACAAGAGCTGCTGCTCCTTCAGCAAGGACAAATCCGTCACGCTCTTTATCAAAGGGTCTGCTGGCTGTTTCAGGTGAATCATTCCGTGTGGAAAGAGCGCGCATCACAGAAAAACCGGAAAGGGTTAATCTCGTTACAGCAGCTTCAGAACCGACTGCTATCACAGCATCAGCATTGCCATATTTGATTCCTCTATATGCCTCTCCAATGGCGTGTGCACTTGATGCACAGGCAGAAATTATACTGAAATTGATACCACGAGCGTTATATTGTATGGCGATTCTTCCTGCTGCAATGTTAGCGATCATCATAGGTATGAAGAAAGGGCCGACCCTTTTGGGTCCACGTGTAAGAAAGACTTCAGTTTGATGCTCAAATGTTCGGATTCCTCCAATACCTGTTCCAGTGATGACACCCAATTTATCCGGATCGATCTCTCCCTCGAGTCCGGAGTTTTCCATCGCCTGTGTGGCTGAAGCAATTGCAAAATGGCAAAATCGATCCGTCCTTTTTACTTCTTTTGCGTCAATGTAATCATGAGGATCAAAATTTTTTACCCTACCCGCTATCTTGGAATCAATATTCTCGAGATCCATATCTGTAATCAGTTCAATACCGGATTTTCCCTCACACAGATTCTTCCATGTGTCTTCGACGTTTAAACCAAGCGGATTAACTGTACCAAGACCAGTTACAACTACTCTTTTTAATTTCATAGAATGGTGTCCTTTCCGCCAGCTGGCTGATGGAATATACCCCACAGGCTGTTTTACCAGCATGTGGGGTTATGGATTATTTGTTTAATTTTTTGTTGAGATATTCGATAGCAGTGCCAACTGTAGTAAGTTTTTCTGCATCTTCATCCGGAATTTCAATATCGAATTCCTCTTCAAATTGCATGATTAACTCGACTGTATCAAGAGAATCTGCGCCGAGATCTTCAATAAAGCGTGCTTCTACAGTTATTTCAGCTTCAGTCGCGCCCAATTGTGTTGCTATGATTCCTTTGACTTTTTCTTTGATGCTTTCGTCCATTGTTTTCTCCTTTAGTTTAAGGTTTCTGTTATATCATTCCACCATCTATTATTATTGTTTGACCTGTTATATAATCTGCATCTTCGCTACTAAGGAAGAGAACGAGTTTGCCCACATCCTCTGGCGTACCGAAACGTTTCATTGAAATGTTTTCAAGATATTTTTGTTGAATCTTTTCGGGAAGAGCATCTGTCATAGCTGTACGGATAAAGCCGGGAGCTACTGCATTCACATTGATATTTCTGGATGCAAGCTCCTTTGCCACAGATTTTGTAAAAGCAATGATTCCACCCTTTGTAGCAGCATAGTTTGCCTGACCAGCATTGCCGATAAAACCGATCACCGAGGAAACATTTACGATCTTTCCATAACGTTGCTTCATCATATATTTTGCAGCTTTTTGTGTACAGATGAAGGTGCCTGTCAGATTTACATTCAAAACTTTATCCCAATCATCTTTTTTCATGCGAATGAGCAGATTGTCAGCGGTAATACCTGCATTATTTACCAGAATATCAATTGAGCCAAACTGCTCAAAGATACCTCTCATGAAATTTTCAACTTCTTCTTCAGAAGTAATATTGCACTGTGAACCAACAGCTTTCAAACCCTTCGAAGTAAATTCGTGCACAGTTGCATCAATTTCCTCTTGAAGTATGTCGGCAATTACTACCTGCGCACCTTGCTCGGCAAAGAGACGTGCAATGCTCTTTCCAATACCACGAGCGCTTCCAGTAATGAGTGCAACTTTCCCATCAAATCGATTCATGTGTTTTTCCTAAATATTTTTGAATGCATTGATGACTTTTTCTGCATCCTCAAGGGTGTTGATCGTGTATCTGTTGGTGTCTTTATTTATAGCTTTGATCATGCCTGACACAACACGTCCTGGACCGAATTCAATAAAAGTATCGATACCATTTCCACACATATATTCAACCGACCTCACCCATTGGATAGGAGAAATAATTTGCTTTGTTAAATTGTCAATTATTTCATTTTTATGTTTTTCTGGTTTTGCCGTATAATTGGAAATGACCGAAATATCTGCGTCTGAAAAATTGCATTTTTTCATCTCTTCAACGAGCCATTCGGCTGATTTATGAATAAGTGGCGAATGAAATGCACCGCCAACAACCAGTTCAACTACTCTTCTCGCACCAGCTTCAGTACATTTGTCCATTATTTCAGCCACCGCTTTGTTTTCTCCGCTGATCACGGTCTGAACGGGTGTGTTGAAATTTGCTGCAACGACAACTCCAGTGCTGTTTTTACAAAAATCAATAATGATTTCTGCATCAAGTCCAAGGATAGCTGCCATTTTAAAAGGTACTCCACTGCCCGCTTCGATCATGAAATCACCACGCTTATGCACCAGATAAAGTGCATCGAGCCAATCTAGAGAGCCAGCCGCGACGAGTGCGGAAAATTCTCCTAATGAGTGCCCGGCAGTAAAAGCAGGGATAATATCTACATGATCTTTGAAATAATTATAAGCAACCACACTATGAAGCAGAATTGCCGGCTGAGTATTGTGAGTTTTCTTTAACTCATCCTCAGGACCTTCAAACATTATATTTGTGAGGTCATACCCTAGCCGGTCGTTAGCTTCTTTAAAAAAATGATTATATTCAGGAAGCTCGAAGAATTCTTTAGCCATTCCAACATACTGAGCGCCTTGGCCGGGAAAAACAAAAGCAAAATTTTTCTTGATCATTAATACCTCAATAGCACACTTCCCCATGTAAGTCCAGCTCCAAAAGCATCGAGCACAATAAGATCACCACGGCGAATACGTCCGTCTT
>ASNI01000042.1 GCA_000404785.1 Cloacimonetes bacterium SCGC AAA252-N17 | reverse complement strand
TACCTCAAGGTTTTATTAAGCATTCAGATTATTCATACGAAAATGAATATCGTCTTTTAATGATAAACGATGAAAAAGAAATTAAAGAGCAAGAAGAAAAAACTAAAGAAGATTTAGGAACAGATCAAAATAGTTACAAAAATATTGAATATATGTCAAATCCAAAAATTTACAAAATCGTGTTATCGCCTGATATTTTATCAAAATCGTTTATTGTAGCTTCTCCTTTCATTGAGATGTGGAAATTAAATAATATCAAATTATTAATAAAACGAATGAAAGTTGATATAGAATTTAAGTTTCCTCTTTCATTACCAAAAGTAATTATTTCGTCATTATCAAAGAATCCGTATTAGGTAACATTGTATTGATCTGATGGTTTATAAATTATACGAGCTAACTTATGAGGAAGTGAAGATGGTTGATTCCTTCTTTGCTTTATCAAAAGAAGTGTATGAAAAATATTAAAAACGAGTAATTTTGAAATATCTTTGAATTTTTGTATAATCTTTATCTTAAAGAGCCAGTTTTTCAGAAAGCAAATTCCACAAAAATTACACTCTCCCAACCACTAAAAACTCACATTTTTTTACTTTCAAAAAAATCATAACTCCCTTTAAAATTAATAGTTAAATATACTATAAAAAAGTTTGACACCATTTCCCGCAACCCGATATTTTAGCTATAAATAATATGTATTTCAGGAGGATCTGAATGAAGAAATACTCAATGGATAGTATTCGAAATTATGCTCTTGTCGGCGCCAATGGATCAGGTAAAACTTCCATTGCTGAAGCTATGTTTTTCAACGCTGGAGTAGTCAATCGGCTTGGACGTGTTGATGATGGTAATACACTTATGGATTACGATCCTGAAGAAGTTTCCAAAAAAATGTCTATCAACCTTTCATTAGGTAACTTAGAGTGGAAAAAAATCAAGCATAATATAATTGATACACCGGGATATATTGACTTTAAAGGTGATATGATCACTGCTTTTCGTGCTGTTGATACTGCTCTTATAACTATCAGCGCAGTAACCGGCATTGAAGTGATGACCGACCATGCAATGAAATATGCTGATGAAGTAAGCAACAGCAAAGCAATTATTATCAATAAACTCGATAGAGAACACGCAAAGTTTACAGAAATAATCGATGATCTCAGCAACTATTCCGACCAGATCATTGTACCTGTTCTCATTCCCCTCGGAACTGCCGAACACTTCAAAGGTGTTGTGAACACGATCAACAAGAAGGCATACAGCCAGGGCAAAGAAATCGAAATTCCTGCTGATCTTGCTGATGAAGTCGAGGAATGGCATGAAAAAGTTATTGAAGCTGCTGCAGAATCCGATGATAAACTCATGGAGAAGTTTTTTGAGGAAGGTGCACTTTCTGCAGAAGAGATCAGTAATGGGCTGAAAAATTCTATCATACAAGGTACAGCTATTCCTGTTTTCAGTTGCTCTGCTTCCGAAAATATCGGCATACAAGAAATTCTTAATCTTATAAATATGTTCTTCCCATCACCAAAAGATATTACAGAGATTCCTGTGCAGAAAAATGGTGAAAAAGAGATGCTCGATCTCACAAAATACAATAAGAAACTCGGATATGTGATAAAATCTGTAACTGAACTTAATCTTGGTGAAATCGCATTGGTAAGAATGTATTCAGGCATTTTAAAAACCGGTGTGGAGGTTGAACTTCCTGAAAAAGCTGCAAAAGACAAGATAGGTCAGATGTATTCAGTTTGCGGCAAAAAACGCGAAGAAGTCGATGAGATTTCAGCAGGTGATATAGGCGGTTTGGTTAAACTGAAAAATACTAAAACATCATATACTATTACGGAAAAAGGACAAAATCTCGTAGTTAAGCCCCTGGGTTATCCTGAGCCGGTATATTGGAAAGCTATCCGAGCAGTCAGCCAATCCGATGAAGACAGGATCGGTCCCGCACTCACAAAGATCACTGACGAAGATCCTACCATAAGAACAGAAATGAATATTGAAACTAATCAGAATATTCTTTCCGGACAGGGAGAGATCCAGATCAATCTTGTGCAGAGACGTCTGCATGATAAGTACAATGTTGAAGCAAATCTTACTGATCCGAAAATACCTTATAAAGAAACTGTAACAGGCAAATCGGATGTGAAATACAAACATAAAAAACAGAGCGGCGGACATGGACAGTATGGTGAAGTGTTTGTAAGAATCTCACCGACAGAACTTGGAGCCGGATTTGAATTTGTGAATTCAATCGTTGGCGGCGTGATCCCCAGCAAATATATCCCGGCAGTTGAAAAAGGTCTTGTGGAAACCATGAAAGATGGTATTCTTGCTGATTATCCGGTAGTTGATATTCAAGTTGAACTTTATTATGGTTCTTACCATGATGTAGATTCCTCAGAAATGGCATTCAAGATCGCTGCTTCCCATGCGTTAAAAGATGGTTTTGCACAAGCAAATCCGATCCTGCTCGAGCCCATTCACAAAGTGCAGATAGTCGTTCCTACAGAATATATGGGTGATGTCATGGGCGATATCAGCAGCAGAAGAGGAAAAATTCTCGGTATGTCACAGGAAGATAACAAGCAGATACTTAATGCAGAGATTCCTCTTTCGGAATTGTACTCCTATTATACTTCATTGAAATCAATTACTCAGGGGCGTGGATATTTCACACAACAATTTGCCTATTATCAAAAGCTTCCAAATGAGCTTGCTCAAAAAGTCATTGAACAGAGCAAAAAGGAAGATGAATAGAAATATCAATCATTTGATGGAGGTATAATGTCCGGACATAATAAATGGAGTTCAATAAAGCACAAAAAGGCAAAGGAAGATGCAAAGCGCGGAAAAGTCTTCACGAAGATCATCCGTGAGATCATTGTTGCAGCACGAGACGGCGGGGGAGATCCCGAGATGAATCCCGCACTTCGAAATTCAATCAATAAGGCAACTTCCGAAAATATGCCTAAAGATAATATTGAAAGGGCTATAAAAAAGGGAACCGGTGAGCTTGAAGGGGTCAACTATGAACATATCATTTATGAAGGATATGCTCCCGGCGGTGTCGCAATGCTCATTGAAGCCCTTACAGATAACAAACAGCGAACCGTAGCTGAAATCCGTCACGTACTCACCAGGCATAATGGTAGTCTCGCTGAAAAGGGCTCGGTTTCGTGGAATTTCACTCAAGCCGGAACTATTCTCATAGAAAAAGAAGGACACGATGAAGACGAACTCATGATGATAGCTCTCGATCTTGGCGCTGATGATTTCTCCGAAGAGGATGATTTTTTCATCATAACTACAAATGCAAAAGAATTATATAACATTGTACGCGGTCTGGAAGAACAAGATATAAAGATAGACAAAGCTGATCTCGAATATGTTCCTCAAAACACTGTTCCTGCAAATGATAATGCAGCTCAGGTCATTAAGATCATTGAAGCCCTCGAAGAACTCGAAGATGTGCAGAATGTCTATGCGAATTTCCAGATCGATGATGAAATATTAGAGCAAGTTGCAGGTGAATAAACAAGAAATAATAGTAGGTATCGATCCTGGCTCGAAAGTAACAGGATATGCATTTCTCTCTGTGGAACATAAAAAGGTAAAACCGCTGGCATATGGAGTTATTAAAAATAATCCAAGAATGACACTCGCAAAGAGAATTACTTTGCTCTATCAAGAGCTGAATAAATTGATCTCAGAATTCCAGCCAACAATTGCGAGTATTGAGAAAATATTCTATGCAAAAAATGTTCGATCTCTTGTTTCACTTGGAGAAGCGCGTGGCGTATTGCTCCTTGCTTTGGAACAGGCACAGATACCCATTTATGAATATTCTGTCAGAGAAGTGAAAAAAGCAGTTGTAGGAAACGGCAATGCATCAAAACAACAGGTTCAATACATGGTTAAAAAGATAATAAAGATCAAGGACGAGGAGCTGCAATTCGATATCACAGATGCAATTGCAATCGCTCTTTGTCATGTTAATAAATTGCAATATGTTTGAATATATTAGTGGAAAAATTGTCGAGAAAAAAACAACGTACACTGTTGTAGACGCAAATGGAATCGGCTACTATATCACCATTCCAATCAGTACTTATGACAAACTTGGTGAGGTTGGTTCAGTTGGTAAACTGTATATTCGCTTTCATGTTCGTGAAAATGAACAGCGGCTTTTCGGTTTTGCTTCAAAAGAAGAGAGGATCGTGTTTGATTCTCTTTTGAAAGTTGCAGGAATTGGTCCCAAAATTGCCATTTCAATATTATCCGGCATCACTATTAAGGATCTATTTGATGTTATTGCACGCCAGGATGTGAAGCTTCTCTCTACTGTACCTGGCATAGGAAAAAAGAGTTCTGAGCGCATTATTATAGAACTAAAAGACAAATTTGATGACCTTCTTCCCGGCAAGTTCATTGAATATACTGCGACACAGGAAGAACAGAATTTCGTGAATGACGCAGAAGACGCATTGATATCTCTTGGATACTCAAAATCATCTATCTTAAAAAAAATACAGAAATTTATGTCTGAAAATACCCCTTCCTCTGCGGAAGAAATTGTAAAAGCAGTAATAAAAAATTTTTATTCCAAAAAATGAATCCGAGATTAGCAGCTTTTTATTCTTTAAATGAGATTCTTCTTGAACGAAATAATTCCGAGAAAATCTTGGCTCGCTTTTCTGCAAAGATCGCATCACAGCAGGATCACAACCTCTATTATACTCTTGTAAAAGGCACTATCAAGCAGAAAATCCATCTTGAATTTTTGCTGAAAAATTATATTGATTTTGAGAAGACCGACCCCAAAGTGCTGAATCTTCTTTTGCTTGGGCTGTTTCAATTAACTTTTCTGGATTCTATACCTGTTTATGCTGCAGTAAATGAAACGATAAAGATCAGCAACAAGGAATTCAAAAAAGGGGTGAGCAGTTTTATCAATGCAGTGCTCCGTTCTTACATCAGAAAGGATAAGCCAATCCGATTTCCGAGAGATATGGTGCAGGAGATATCTGTAAAATATTCTTTTCCTGCTTATTTAATTGAGAAATGGGTAGCGATTTTTGGTAGAGAAGATACTGTTGCATTATGCAAGTATTTTAACAGTACTCCAAAGCTTACTCTTCGTATCGAGACTGATAAAATTTCTTACGATAAATTCAGTGAATATCTCAGCAAAAAGAATGTTGAGTTCAGCAGAAGTAAATATTTTGATAATATGGTAGTTATTGAATCTTCCTTCAATTTTCTTGAAGATGAGTATTTCAAAAAAGGATACTTTTATATCCAGAATGAGAGTGCTCTGCTGCCAGTACTTCTTCTTCATCCTGCAAAAGGTGAAAAAATACTAGATATGTGCGCAGCACCCGGTGGGAAATCACTCTATTTTGCTTCTATGACAAAAGATACCGCCGAAATAACTGCAGTTGATAATGATCCAGGACGTATCAAACAATTCAAAGAAAACGCAAAACGTATGGATCATCCATCAATTGATATTGTGATGAAGGATGTATTGTACTTCAATTCTAGAAAGAAATACGATAAGATCATTATTGATGCTCCCTGCACAGGATGGGGAGTGATGCAAAGAAAACCGGACATACGTTTGCAGTCTGAAAATCGTCTAAAAAGTCTGATACCGTTGCAGCAAAAGCTGTTAGAAAAAGCAGATTCTCTTCTTAAGAAAAATGGAATTTTGGTGTATTCAACCTGCACGATCAACCCGGATGAAAATGAATATCAGATAGAAAAATTTCTGAAAAATCATCCAAATTATTCCATCGAAAATCCTGAACAATTTGTTGAGAAAGTTTTCGTATCCGGCAAATATATAAAAACTTATCCTTTCAAGCATAACATGGATGGAAGCTTTACTTCGGCATTAAGGAAAGAAGCATGAAAGTATTAAAAACGATTAGTTTTATTATAATGAGTTTTATTATTATCTTCTTACTTGGTTTTGTGATCTCCCGCACTGTGCTATATTTTTATACCCACCACAGAAATGAGGTCGAGGTGCCTGATCTCTCAAATAAAGATTACAGAAAAGCCAAGCATGATCTTTATAAAATGGGACTATATATTGATAAAGTAGGTGAACGAAACAGCTTAGAAGTTCTGGACGGGAGCATTATCTCGCAGGAACCTCAGGCAAATACTATCGTGAAAAAGGGTTACACGATCGACGTGATCGTAAGCAAAGGTCCTGAGCTTATTAAGATACCCACGCTGGATAATTTAACGATAGATGAAGCACGAATACGGCTCATAAATAGCGGACTGGAAGTGGGTAACGTGAATTATTCCTATTCAAATGAAATTCAAAAAGGAAAGGTAATCTATTGCCAGCCCGTGTATGGAATGGATGTTCCGAGAAATTCTAAAATCGCTCTGATCATGAGCTTGGGTAAAATTCCTTCTACAATAAATTCAAAACAAGACGAGTATGATTCCTTACTGGAAAATCTGAATGAAAATTAGCAAATCGAGGTAAAATGGTAGTAAAATATGATGCGACTCGAATCAAAGTAATGAAGGGGCTGGAAGCAGTACGTAAACGCCCTACTATGTATATTGGTGGAACCGGCGAAAGAGGACTGCACCATCTGGTCTATGAAGTTGTTGATAACAGCATTGATGAAGCAATGGTTGGATTCTGTAATAGAATTGATGTTATCATGAATACCGATGGCTCTGTAACTGTTATTGATAATGGTCGCGGAATCCCGGTTGACATACATAAAGAACAGAAAATACCAGCGTTGCAGGTAGTTATGACCATGCTACATGCCGGCGGAAAGTTTGATGACAAATCATATAAGGTTTCCGGTGGACTGCACGGCGTTGGTGTTTCAGTAGTAAATGCCCTATCAAAATGGCTTGAAGTAAAAGTCTATAAAGATAAAAAAATATACAGACAATATTATGAGCGTGGAAAAGTAAAATCTACTTTGGAGATTGTTGGAAAAACAAAAAATACTGGTACTGAAATCACTTTTATGCCTGATGAAGAAATTTTTAATGATATTACTTTTAGTTTTGATTATCTCTCTGTAAGACTTCGTGAATTAGCATTCCTTAATAAAGGTGTGAGAATCATACTGGAAGATAAGCAACACGATGAGAAGCATGATTTCAAATATGATGGCGGAATCGTTTCTTTTGTAAAATATCTGAATGAAAACAAAAAAGTTATCTTCAACAGACCCGTCTATATATCCGGCACAAGGGATCACACTGAATTTGAAGTTGCTATTCAGTATAATGATGGCTATCAGGAATCAATTCTGAGCTTTGCAAACAATATCAACACGATCGAAGGCGGTACACATCTGAGCGGTTTCAAATCCGCTCTAACACGTGCTGTTAATACATATATTAAAAATTCCAATCTCTCAAAAAATGAGAAAAGTACTCCGCAGGGAGGAGATATCAGAGAGGGAATAACCGCCGTTATAAGCGTGAAGCTGAAAGATCCTCAATTTGAGGGACAGACAAAGACAAAATTGCAGAATCTTGATATTGATGGTATTATTAATTCCATTGTATATGAAAAACTGATGGAATACTTTGAAGAGCATCCGGCGGAAGCAAAATCAATTTCGAATAAAGCCATATTGGGAGCTCGATCCCGAGAAGCTGCAAGAAAAGCACGAGAACTCACACGAAGAAAATCTGTACTTGAAAGCGGAAGTTTACCCGGCAAACTTGCTGATTGCTCCATCGAAGATCCGACACAAACCGAGATATTTCTTGTTGAGGGTGATTCCGCAGGAGGTTCTGCAAAAATGGGAAGAGATAGAACCTTTCAGGCGATCCTGCCATTATGGGGAAAAATGCTTAATACAGAAAAGGCACGAATCGATAAAGTTCTTAATAATGAAAAGATACAACCCATTATCCTAGCTCTTGGCGCAGGTATCGGTGATGAATTTGATAAATCAAAACTTCGTTATCACAAAGTCATTATTATGGCTGATGCCGACGTTGATGGACAACATATTGCCACACTCTTGCTCACTTTTTTCTTCAGGTATATGCGGACTCTTGTTGAAGATGGAAATATTTACATTGCGCGTCCACCTCTATTTCTCCTCAAGAAAGGAAGAATGTCCAGGTATGTGTATTCTGAAGATCAACGGGATGAAGTTTTGAAAGAGCTTGGGTCAACAGGTGTGAGTATTCAACGCTATAAAGGTCTTGGTGAGATGAATGCAGACCAGCTTTGGGAAACGACACTGGATCCTGAAAAACGAATTCTCACCGCAGTTCGAATGAATGATGTAATTGAAGCTGATCGTATCTTCACGATCCTAATGGGTGGTGACGTCGAGCCACGAAGAGCATTTATTGAAAAAAATGCCAAATATGTAGAAGTTGATGTATAATTGGAGGATACATGATTCACGATAGATCAAGAATTGAACAGATAGAAATTGATGATGTGCTGAAAAAAGCTTACCTGGAATACTCCATGAGCGTAATCGTATCACGAGCTTTGCCTGATGTACGTGACGGATTGAAACCCTCACAGCGAAGAATTCTTTATGCAATGCACGAGCTCAAACTCGAACCAGGAAAGGGATTCCGAAAATGTGCAAAGATCGCAGGTGACACCTCTGGAAACTACCATCCTCATGGTGAACAGGTCATTTATCCGACTCTTGTGAGAATGGCTCAGGAATGGAGTTTGCGGTATCTTCTTATTGAGGGACAAGGCAACTTTGGCTCACAGGACGGCGATCCGCCTGCAGCAATGCGATATACCGAAGCGCGCTTGCATAATGCAGCAGTTGACCTTATGGCTGACCTCGACAAAGATACAGTTGATTTCCAATCAAACTATGATGACACACGAAAAGAACCAAAGGTATTTCCTTCAAAATTTCCAAACCTTATTGTAAATGGTTCGTCCGGTATTGCCGTGGGAATGGCAACTAATATGGCACCCCACAATGTTTCAGAAACCTGTGATGCGCTCTGTGCACTTATCGATGATCCTGAACTCGAACCACTTGACCTGATACAATATATGAAGGGTCCGGACTTTCCAACCGGCGGATACATCATCGGAAAACAAGGAATCAGCGATTATTTCAAAACAGGATACGGCAAAATTATCAATAGAGGCAAAGCTTCTATTGAGACAAAAAATAACGGTCAGGAAGCGATCATTATCACAGAACTTCCATACCAACTCAACAAGACATTGCTTATTGATAAAATTGTAGCTCTGGTCAAAGATAAGAGAATTGAGGGCATCAGCGATCTAAGAGACGAATCAGGACGACAGGGAATGCGACTGGTCATTACAATAAAAAGGAATTCCGATGCAGATTCTGTCCTGAAAAAACTGTATAAATATTCTCAGCTTCAGGTAAGCTTTGTCGTGAATAACCGAGCTCTTGTTAGTGGAATTCCACAAGTTGTTAATATGAAAGAACTGCTTCAAAATTATATTGATTTCCGTCACGAAGTGGTAGTACGCAGAACTCAATATGAACTGGATAATTCAGAAAAACGGCTTCATATTCTCGAAGGATTCCGTATCGCATTGGATAATATCGATGAGATAATTGCAACGATCAAAGCATCCGACAGCACGCAAGATGCAAATACAAACCTGCAGAAAAAATTTGGTTTCACAGAAATCCAGGCAAAAGCGATACTCGAAATGCGTCTTCAGAAACTAACCGGGCTGGAACGTGAGAAGATCGAGCTTGAATACCGAGAGCTTGTAAAGGCAGTCGAAGAACTGAAAAGCATTCTTGAAATACGTGGAAAACGCATGCAGATCATTAAATCTGAAGTACTTGAAATGAAAGAAAAGTACGATGATTATCGAAAAACAACCATTCTTGAGGGCTCTGCAGATATTGAGACTGAAGATATGATAGCTGACGAGGAAATGGTTGTAACGATCTCCCATGAAGGATACATAAAACGACTTCCTATTCGGACTTACAGGAAACAGCTACGTGGTGGAAAAGGGTTGACAGGTTCCAATCTAAAAGAAGAGGACTTTATAGAAAACGTATTTGTAGCATCTACACATGCCTTTATACTTTTCTTTACAGATTTTGGGCAATGTCATTGGCTGAAAGTGCATAAGATTCCTAAAGTGAGCAGGTTAGCACGTGGAAAAGCAATTGTGAACCTTCTACAGCTCCAAAGAAATGAAAAGCTCGAAGCATATGTCACTGTCCGTGATTTTGAACTTCCGCATTTTGTAACTATTGTCACTAAGAATGGGATAATCAAAAAGACAGCATTGGCAGCATTTTCTCATCCCCGAACCGGCGGTATTATCGCGATCAAGCTCATCAAAGGAGATGAACTTATTGATGCTCGAATCACCGAAGGTGATAATGATGTCATTCTTGCAACGAAGAACGGCTTTAGCAACCGTTTCCACGAAACCGATGTCCGAGCACAGGGAAGAAATTCACAGGGAGTTATCGGCATACGATTGCGAAATGCTGATGAAGTTGTCTCAATGGTCATCGTAAAACGTGAAGGTACTTTGCTCTCTATAAGTAAAAATGGCTACGGGAAACGCACTCCAATTGCTGATTACCGAGTAACTAAGCGCGGAAGCATGGGTGTCATCACTATAAAAACCACAAAAAGAAATGGCAATCTCGTAAGTGTAAAAGAAGTTGTTGATGATGACGATCTGATCATCATAACAAGCTCCGGCAAAGTGATACGACAGCATGTGGGAAGCATTTCTGTGATCAGCAGAAACACTCAGGGAATGCGGCTAATAACTCTGAATGAGGGTGATAAAGTTACAGATGTTGCCCGTGTAGCTCACGAAGAAGATGATATTCCTGAAGATGATGAAAATGGAAATGGCATTGAGAATGATGAACTCGATCAAGAAATGAGCGGAAACGATACTCTTGAAGAAAATACAGAAGATGAAAATAATGAAGAATAGATCATGAAAAAAAATATCATTACTTCACTAATCCTATTGTTGTTATTAACTGCCTGTGCACCGAAGATCCTTCCTATTCGCTCTCATAATGTAAAAATTCAGGAAAATTATGCGGTGATCACTCATAAAGATTATAACATTGCGATAGAACCCTCAAGCTGGAACGATTCGCCTTCAAATCTTGAAAACTATTTTATGGTCTTCTATGTAATCCTTCGTAATAAAACAAATCAGAAAATGCATATTGATAAAGATGCCTTTGTGATGATCGATGACAAGGGTGAGCAGTATTCAATTTTCGGTCCTCAACAGATCGTGCAGATCATGTATGGAGATAATCAGTACTTTGATCTTAATTATTTTATGAATTTTGATGATCAAGATCATGAGGAGTTGAAAGAGGAATACGAAACCAGATTGGACGGAATCCGAAATATCATGATGAAATCCTTTCTGTTTGAACCGATACGTCCACAAGCTCAGCAAAGCGGCTATCTTTTCTTTGAGCGGTTGGAATTCAAAAAACAAGCTCTTTTCAAAATATACTACAATGATGATGTTATGGAATTTGTCATCACAAAATAGTTTATGAATCCATCGCAGATAATTATCAAAAAACGAGATCGACATCCACTTTCACAGAAAGAAATCAGATATTTCATCTCATCTTTTGTCAAAGGCGAAATAGAAGACTACCAGATGTCTGCAATGCTCATGGCAATTCTTCTTAACGGTATGAGCGATAAGGAAATCTACTGGCTGACAAAAGAGTATATCGATTCCGGTGTAACCCTGACCTTCCCAGAATCTCAGGGAAGATGTATTGATAAACACAGCACAGGCGGAGTGGGTGACAAATTATCACTCATGATCGGTCCGCTTGCAGCAGAATGCGGTGTCATGGTTCCAATGATTTCAGGGAGAGGACTCGGTCATACAGGTGGCACACTGGATAAGCTTGAATCGATCCCCGGTTTCCAAACCCAAATCTCGCTTGATAGATTTCAGAAAATTGTACGAGAAAATAATTTTGCCATCATCGGGCAGTCAGATAAGATAGTACCAGCAGATAAGAGAATCTATGCTCTTCGTGATGTAACAGGTACTGTTGAGAGCATTCCTCTTATTACGGCAAGTATTATGAGCAAAAAGATAGCTTCCGGCATTGACGGACTTGTTATTGATCTAAAAGTAGGGAACGGCGCATTTATCGGAACAATGGAACATGCTCATCAACTTGCAGAATCCATGAGTAAGATAGCGAAGGAATTCGATAAAAAAATCACCATTAATTTTACTGATATGAATGCCCCTCTTGGAAGATATATCGGTAATGCTATCGAGGTTATTGAAGCCATTGAATTTCTGAAGGGAAATATGGAACCTGATCTTAAAGAAGTGACCTATAAACTTGTTGCTGACATGCTTATCCTAGCCGAAGTTTCGAAAAGCTTCGGACAGGCCGAGATAATTATTGATCAGGCAATTGAGAGTGGAAAAGCACTTGAACGCTTCAGAAGAGGCATTGAACTCCAGCACGGAAATCCCCAAGTGATTGATGATTACGCACTATTTCCTCAACCAAAACATGTAATAGAAATTTATGCCAAACAAACAGGATATATAAAGAACATCAACAGCAAAAATATAGGTTATGCGCTTATCGAGGTAAAAGCCGGCAGAAAGCAGACAAAAGACACAATCGACCATGCTGCAGGATTGAAGTTGTTAAAAAAGGTTGGAGATGAAGTCACAAAGGGCGAACCAATCGCTGAACTCTATTATGATAATGATCAAGGGAATAAAACTGCAAAAGAAATTGAAAATTGCTTTGAATATTCTGAGGATAAAATTACTAAATCGAGCAGGTTATTAGGTTCATTTAAATAATTATGACGAAGCGGGATTTATTGCGGAAAATGCATAATATTATTTGGATAAACCATTGAAATGGTTTTATCTTTCATGCTTTATTTTCCCATAATTGAAATTATGGGTTGCTTGGTTGACATATAAAATTTGAATTTAATGTATTAGCAGCCCACAAATTTATTTGTGGTTATAAAAGAAATTATGCTACTCAACCCGTTTTAATGGTTTTACACATCCGTAAAAAATAGCAGCAAAATGCAACATTATTTTATACGTGTTCAATATCAAAATTCTGTTTAAAGATTAACTTTCATTCAATTTATGAACCATAAACAAGTAAACTCTATTACAGGGATACCCCCAAAAATTCGATGAAGATTCTCTGGATA
>ASNI01000041.1 GCA_000404785.1 Cloacimonetes bacterium SCGC AAA252-N17 | reverse complement strand
AGTAGCTACATATGGTAAATAGGTTCTTGGGTTCTCTTTGGCAAGCTCCCTTCTTATCTGCAAAGCTTCTTCGTATTTTTCTAATGCCTCGCCATATTCATTTTTTGCCTTATGTAAAACTGCCAAATTGTTCAAAGTAGTAGCTACATATGGTAAATAGGTTCTTGGGTTCTCTTTGGCAAGCTCCCTATAAATATGCAAAGCTTCTTCGTATAATTTCCCAGCCTTATTATACACTTTATATTTTTGATAAAAATATGCAAAGTTAAAATAATTCTCTTCAGTTGGTTCTAATTTTATTAATTCTTTATATAAATCTTCTGTTACATCATATGCAAATAAAGAATCTGTTAATTCAATTGAATTTTTTAATATATTTATTTCATCTTTTTTATTTTGTTTTTTCTTCTCATAATAATTATTTTTTATTGCTTCTGCATTTCCTTTTTCATAATATTTTTTGTTTTCTTCTAGTATTTTAGCAGCTTCCTTTTTCCCTTCTGATTCATTTATTTTTATTTTTTCTGTTAATTTCTCTAATATTTCAAATATTTCATCTACTCTATCTAGCAATTCATATTTTTCATTTATTTCAATTTCATGATCATTATACAATTTATTGATAATATTTATTGTTCTCTTTTTTCCTTCTGATATAGGTAATTGCTTTATATATGAATTTATTTTTCTAGGATCAATATTTATCCTATCATTAATATTATCAATTTTATTATTTATATTATGTGCTATGTCTATTATTCCATTTTGTCCTTCAATTATCTTTTCTGTATCTTCTTTTATTCCCTTTCCATGACCTGGAAATAATTTTCCATATAAATAATTAGAAATTATGTTTATTATAATAATTGCAATAATAGAACCAGATACAAACCATTTCTGCACATTTGACAAGCTCATAATAAATGATTTCAATTTCAAATGTACTATATAATCTAAGCTATTTGTAAAATACAAAAATATAAATAATCCAATTATATAAACAAATGAAATTATTATAATCGTTATTAACCATTTTTTTTTATTATTATCTTTTTTCATTTTTTTTCTTCTTACATTTTATTTAAACTTCCTTAAAAAGCCGGTGCGTCTTATTATGTGTCGGCTTTTAACTTTCCTTGTCTATCACCTAAATTACCTTGTATGACACTCTTTACAACAATAATAACATCCATCTACATTATCATAGTACTCTCTTGCCTTTCGTAATGCACTACTGCAACTATAGAATTCTCCTAAATAAATTCGGTTTTCAGCTAAGGGCATCCATTCACAACCCTCTTTATGAACTTCATGTTCTCCAGTAGTCTGCGCATTCTTATTAACATAGTACTTATCCATTTTTCCTCCAATTTTTATTCCACCTTTAATGGATTAACTAATTTATTATATAGACTAAACAAAAATTCAATTCTCCCAATCTCATCCTTAAATGGTTGTGCTCTGTCTTTTATCACGTTCCAGCTAAGTGCCATGTTTAATGTATACTGATTTCCTTATCGTTTTTTCCGCTCAGCTTCCTCATAAAAACAGCATGAATTCAATATCGTACTCGTTTTGATAATTCTCCTTCCAATGCTGTCAAGAAATTGGTGGATTGCCCTCACCCCTAAATGAAATCAATAACAAGTTATATTTCACAGGGCAGGCTCACCTCTCCCGGAGGGCGAGGAATAATGTGATGTGGAATACTAAGGAACGAGGATTCCAAAACGTTTATCAAATAATGCCTCGACTCCTCGTCATCCTGAAAATTCGTGACTCCTTAGGGGTCGAATTCAATCGATCATGTGACGTCAAACTGCCTTTGCACAAGATTGGAATCTTGTGTTACTCTCATACACTCTTTGGCACATTTTAATTAACAAGACCAGTCTGAAATTGTTTGTCGTGGTTACCACCTTTCTCCGTCCTCCTTCTCCGTTCTCTTTCCTTGCTCTACATCATTTTCTCTGTGGTATCCTGCCTGCCGCGGCGTTGCGAAGCATAGACGGGTGGTGAATATTTTATTGTTATTACTCTTTGCTTCTTGACAGTAATTCCATCACAAACAAAGTCAGCCCAATGACAACAACAACCTTTCAAGGATTACTAAACATCTCCCGGAATGATAATCCCATTTTGTGGGAAATTCCCTTTGACCGGAACAGGGCATATTACGACTTCCACCATCGGCTCATTTATGAGTATAAACTGGTAAGCGGAGCATGGATCACCTGCGAAGTCAGAGGAAGAAGAATTGAGAAGATCATATCGATCTGCGGCATGGAGCCGGATGAGTTCCGAAACCGCACGCCCTTTGCAGAACTGCTACCGGTCAATCCTGATGAAAAATTTGCGCTTGGTGCTTCCGAGTATGATTCTCTGCGAATCATCGACCTGATGATACCGATCGGCAAAGGCACACGTGGACTGATCGTTTCTCCGCCGAGAGCTGGCAAAACAGTTCTTCTCGAACAAATGGCAAATTCGCTTATCCATATCGACCACAAGGTGGGTGTCATCGTGCTTCTTATTGACGAGCGTCCCGAGGAAGTGACGTCTTTCAGACAAAATTCCAGTGCGCAGGTTTTTCACAGTTCATTTGATCATGGGCTAAAATCTCATGTTCTGCTCTCCAATTTTCTTATCAGTCACATCAAAGTGGAGCTTGAATGCGGTCATGACACGGTCATTTTGTTGGACAGCTTAACGCGTATGGGACGTGCATACAACAGCAGTGAGAGGAATCCCCAGAGCAGGACGATGTCCGGCGGCTTGGGCTCGTCAGCACTCGAACTGCCACGCAAATTGTTCGGACTGGCGCGAAATATTCAGGATGGCGGCTCGTGCACGATCCTGGCTACTATTCTCACAGATACCGGCTGAGCAACTTGATAAAATCAATAGGTTGAGGAAATCTCTGTTACAGCTTGATAAGGTGGATGCGATCTTGAAACTCAAGGAGTTAATAAGGAATTATAAAAACAACGACGAGTTGATACGAAGTTTGTAAATTAATGAATTAATTACTGAGTAATTTTATTATCCTTCAACCGTTATGCTTCCCTCTTTCTGATCTCTTTAAAATTCAAAATAACATTAAGCAAAACGCCGACTATTGCAGCAAGACCTAAACCCTCCAATTCGAAGTTTCCGAAGGAAATTTTTGCTCCGCCTAATCCCAGCACAAGCATGGCAGCACTTATCATGAGGATCTTGGGATTGGTAAGATCGACTTTATGGTCAACCATATTTTTTATCCCGATAGATGATATCATACCGAAAAGTAATATAGAAATTCCGCCAATGACCGGTCCTGGAATAGTGGTTATTATTGATGTAAATTTTGGTATAAATGAAAGTGAAATCGCACATACAGCAGCAATCCTCATGATCACAGGATTAAAGTTTCCAGTCAGAGCCACCGCTCCTGTATTCTCACTATATGTTGTATTAGCAGGTCCACCGATCATAGCAGAAAGGGAAGTAGCAAGTCCATCACCCAATAAAGTTCTATGGATACCTGGATTTTTGAAGAAGTCTTTTCCCACAACGTTTCCGATAGCGAGAATATCACCAAAATGCTCTACAATAGTAACAATTGCAATCGGAACAATAATTGATATTGATCGAATGGAAAATTCGGGAAGAGAGAATTTGGGTAGACCAAACCATGCTGCCTCATTTATAGAAGTATAATCAACAATTCCCAATACTGTTGCCAATAGGTATCCGCTAATAAGAGCAAAAAGGACAGGAAGCATGGATAAGAATTTCTGACCTACTTTTTCAAAGAAAACTTTAACGAAAACTGCAACTGCAAATGTAAACATAGCAATAAACCAGCACCCGTTTACACCGATCTTTTCAACTATGGAAGCTGAGTTTGTTCCGTTCGCATTACTGATCGCTACTGGTGCCAGTATCAAACCGATCAGAATAATCATCGGTCCGGTTACAAAAGGTGGAAGTATCTTATGTAAGGTTCGCACACTGATATATTTAAAAATTATAGCTACAACAATATATACTAAACCTGCGATCACAATTCCACCAAGAGCTTCGGGCAATGAGCCGCCTTTGGCAGTCGACACCGCGATTATACCGGGAATAAAGGCAAATGATGAACCTAAAAATACAGGAACCTCGAACTTTGTTACAATATGGAATAAAAGCGTGCCAATACCTGCGGTGAAAAGTGTTACGCCGACATCCAATCCCGTAAGAAGTGGAACAAGGACTGTGGCACCAAACATTACAAACATTTGTTGAAAACCGATGATAAAATTTTTACCGTTAAGATCTTTCAAAAAAACTCCTATTTTCGTTTTTTAAAATCAATCTATTAAAATTATTCATGAGTCCACAGAAAATATTTTTTCAATATCTATCTAAAAATATCGGGCTGCGATAGGCTATGTTCCGGCAGGCAAAAGCAGGAACACAATGCAGTATTAATTTTAAATGTAAAGTTTTATATATTCTATTTTATAGGTTCAAATTCCCATCCCCATACGTCTTCGCCTGCAATTTCCCGGAATAACTTCCAATTTGCTTTCATTCTCATACCATTCTTCACTTTCGGAGTTGTGATCCGTCCCATTGCTTTTATACCATTATCAAATTTGCAGACTCCAATAGTAAGATACCTGTCGTTGATCCCCCATGGCAACTGAAAGATCTGTGAGAAGGTGAGCAATGTGCATTCATCTGTAAAAGGAATAATATCAAATTCTCTATTTCCGCAATTCAGACACACGACACGCTCCGGATAAGTAATTCTGCCACATTTTTTACATTTAAATGCTTTATCATTTTTTCTTTTCATTATTTCTCCCTTCTGAGCACAAGAGCAACGACATTATTTCCGAATCCGCCGAAATTTACTGTTAACGCTGTCCTTGGATTCTTAATCTGTCTTTTGCCTGCTTCACCTCGCAGCTGCCAAGTAACTTCCACTGCCTGGGCAACACCAGTAGCGCCCACAGGATGACCCCTCGACTTTAATCCACCCGAAGGATTGATCGGCAAACTGCCAGTGATCTTGTTATCCCCGGACTCGATGGATTTTTTATATCCACCCTTCTTATACAAACCTGCATGTTCTGCTTCAGCGATCTCCAAAATGGTGAATGCATCGTGCAGTTCAGCAAAATCAATATCTTTTGCAGTGATGCCTGCTCTTTTGTATGCCTGCTCACATGCAAGAGTAACAGCTTTCAGATCAGTAGGATCGTCCCTTTCTGCCAATGTGAGTGTATCTGTTGCTTGTCCGAATCCTGCAACGCATATCACAGGTTTATTGAATTCCTTCACGCGATCTTCCGGACAAAGGATAATTGCGGCTCCTCCGTCACTTACAGGACAGGAATCAAACAAATGCAAAGGTTCTGCAAGAGGTGAGTTATTTACTACTGCATCAGGAGAATCAATAATACCCTTCATTGCAATGTCCATTTGAACATGGGCATAAGGATTCATAAGCGCATTTTTATGATTTTTTATAGCGACTTCAGCCAGATGACGACGTGTATATCCGTATTTTTCCATATACAGATTTGCGAACATTCCAGCCATGCCGGGTAAAGTTATTCCATAAATATATTCCGCATCTGGATGGGTCAAAGTAGCGACGAAATCCGTAGCTCTCCAGCCAGTAACATCCCTCATCTTTTCGCCACCAACTACGAGGACAAAATCATAATATCCGGAAGCCACAGCCATTACACCGTCCTTGATAGCAGAACCACCGGAAGCAGGTCCGTTCTCAATCGTGTCAGCAGCAGCAGGGATCAGACCAATATTGTCAACCAGACCGCTGGCAATAGCTGTTCTGTGATTCAGGATACCTCCACCCATATTTGCGACATATACCAAATCGATCAATTTAGGATCGATACCTGCATCATCAATTGCATGGATGGAAGCCGATGATAGAATATCCATAAGAGTATCATCTTCCAACCTTCCGAAATCGGTCATGCCGACACCTAATATAGCTACATTTCTCATTTTGACCACGCTCCTTTCGCACCACAGATCTGTGTGATAATAGATTCATCATCAGCAATTATGATCTTGCTTTTTGCTTTTTCAAGAAGATCTTTAGGACAGGGTCGTGTTCCTGCAACAAGACGATCCTTACTCTTGAAATACAGGTCTCTTGTCAGCATAAAAGAATCCGCACCGCCAAGTTCATGCTGCACACCCGGCTGTTTTATCAGATCATACTCTATCATCCAACGCCTGAAACCGATAGGAGATTCGGCAGTGATCCACACCTCATCCTGGTTCAGGAATTCAATATGATGTTCCATTTTTGCCGCAAAGAGATGAGCGCCGATGCGTAAGCCGCGCTCAATTGCCAGCGTATGCAGACTGATGCCGATCTTGTCCGTGAGCATGCGTCCATTCACTATACCCACAAGAATGTTGTCGATCTGCCCGATTAGCACATAACAATTTCTGTAACGATATTTATACCATGCAAGGAGCTCGGCATACACGCGTGAGCCGACCACATCATAGAAATCCCGCTCGATCTTTATCGTAGGTTTGACTGCCTTCATGATAGTTTGCACATCCCTGCGTGTTGCTGGACGTACAACCATCTGTCCACCTGTTGCCAGAGTAATGACTTTTGCGGGATATTCCGGCATATCAATCTCCGCAGGTCGCAACATTTGTTCCAATTCCATATCCATATTGTATCCTCCGCACTAATTATTTTAAAATTATTATTTTATTTTTGATTTTGCCTATTTTTTATTTTTGATTACAGCAAGTGCAACTTTTTCCGCAGTAATGGGCATTGTTTTGATCCTGACACCAAGTGCATCCTGAACCGCATTAGCTATCATCGGGGCTGCTGGTATCATTGTATGTTCGCCCACGCCGCGCGCACCAAAAGGTCCATCCGGCTGGGGAACTTCAATAATAATGGGCACGATCTC
Source organism: Cloacimonetes bacterium SCGC AAA252-N17 (assembly GCA_000404785.1). Lineage (GTDB taxonomy): Bacteria > Cloacimonadota > Cloacimonadia > JGIOTU-2 > JGIOTU-2 > Celaenobacter > Celaenobacter polaris. The sequence continues at coordinate 16,908 of ASNI01000041.1, read as the reverse complement.
ATCTGGAATATCTTTAGAAGTGGGTATTTTATAATCTGTGAAATTCGGATTGAGTAATCTTCCTTTATTATCATATCTCATATCTTCATAGAGCACCGTGGAAAGTCCCTGCAGCAATCCGCCGGTAATTTGACCTTTCACAAGATCGGGATTTATCGCTTTGCCGGCATCGATCGCTTCTACTGCTTTTTTGACATGCATTTTACCGGTTTCTTTATCAACCTCCAGGATTATTGCTGCGGCACCAACTGTATAATGCACATTAGGATGACCGCCCTGACTTGTTTCAGGATCACTGTTTGCAGAGGTATATTCAGGCATGAAAATACCTTTTCCGAGAATAGGACCTCCTCTGAAAGTCCCGTCATCAGCTTGAATGCCGTTTATCACAAAATCTTTGAGCAAGAGTTCAAAACCAGGTTTTGTTTTGCATTTCACCTTTTCATCTTCCAGATATAATTCATCTTTGGGAAGCACACATGCTCTTTCGATCACCTCAAATATCTGATCCCGTGCATTGATCGCTGCATTTCGTACGGCGTTTCCGCATGACCACGTGACGTGAGAAGCAACAGTTTGCCATTCATAAGGATTCCTGTCAGTATCGGGATTTTCCGTTCGTATCTTGGAAATCGGAACAGTGAGAATTTCTGCAGCAATTTGAGCCATGACCGTAAGAAATCCCTGTCCCATATCCATGCCGGAAACAAGAATATTTATGCTGCCGTCTTCGCTGAATTTTATGAACGCAGCTGAAGATGCATTAGGCGGCATTGCAGGTGCTTTCCAAATCAGGGAGAAACCCTTTCCAATCGCTTTGTGAGGATCGTTGGATTCTACTTTCTTCCCCCACTCGATTTCTTTTGCCACTGCATCGATTGATTGCAATAATCCGCTGGGGTTCATGGGAACGCCGTATGCAAGAATGTCCCCTTCTTTAATAGCATTTTTTCTCCTGATTGCTACAGGATCGAGTTTGAGATGAGCAGCAATTCTATCCACATGGGATTCCAGTCCGAACATGAACTCAGAATAGCCAAATCCACGGTATGCACCGCATGGAGGAAGATTCGTGTACAGACACACCGAATCAATAAAGATATTCGGGAAGCGATAGGGTCCTGTTGCTGAGAGACCGATTGCATTCACGACGTTTGCTCCATATTCTGCAGAAGCTCCCGCATCCCAATATAATCGGTGATCGATCGTAGTGAAAGTGCCGTCCTTTTTCACACCTATTTTCAGTTTTGCAATGACTCCAAGACGTTGAGAAGTGTTATAAAATTCTCTTTCTCGCGACCATATGACCTGCACTGGATTTCCACGCAGTTTTGTTGCCATTGAAGCTGCAAGGATCTCCATTGACACTCCCGCTTTTCCGCCAAATCCCCCGCCGATAGGAGGTGCGATCACACGAACATCCTTATGAGTAAAACCCAATGGAGCGAGTGCTTCCACAAACAAATTCCTCTGCGTATGAGGTGATTGCGATGATGCCCAAACTGTCAACCTGCCGGACAGGTCACACAATCCTACAGCTGCATGAGTTTCTATGGGACAATGCGCATATCTGGGAACGCGATACGTATCTTCGAGAATATAATCTGCTTCAGCAAAACCTTTGTTTACGTCTCCACGCCTTGTCTTGCGCCAGTGAGCAATATTTGTTTTTGCTTGTGGAAAAAACCATGGAACATGTATGTAATCTCCGAGATTCGGATGGATAAGTACTGCATCATCTTTGAGAGATTCCATCTGGTCAAGCAATGCGGGTAAAGCCTCGTATTCTACCTTTACCAGTTTTGCTGCTCGTTCCGCAATTCTCTTATCTCGGGAAACCACTGCTGCGATCTGTTCCCCCACAAAGCGAACTCGATCCATAGCAAAAATATATCTGTCCTTCATGTAGAGTCCGAATTTATAGGGAAAATCCTTCCCTGTAAACACAGCGATCACACCGGGATATTTTTCAGCTTTGGAAGTATCTATTTTCTCGATAAAAGCATGAGCTTCTGTGCTCTCCACAAGTGCAGCATAGAGCATATTCGGTCCGTATTCGAGATCATCAGTATAGAGTGTTGCACCGCTTACTTTTTCCTTTCCGTCAATTCGGACAACTGGTTTTCCGACATATTTTAAATTATCCATAAGTAACTCCATTGTTTTCACGCAAAGGGCGCAGAGCTTCTCGCAAAGTACGCTGAGATATTTGATAAAAATTTTCTAAAATTAGAATATCATTTATTGTATTATTTTTCATCTAAAACTCTTTCTCATTTAATCTGCTCAATTTTAAAGCATTTTTCCTTTGCATTCTCCGTGCCTACTTTGCGTTCTCTGCGTGAACCTTTCATACATTATTTACAATTCGATGTATACCATCTTTTAAAATTTTTCTACTAAAGTTAATCAATAAACCCAATTTCTTACCTGATAATTTTAAATATGTCAAAGTTTGTGCATAATGAACAGGTTGTAATTTTTCAACTGATTTTAGTTCGATAATTACTCTGTCATTCACTAATAAATCTATCCTGAAACCTGCTTCAATTTTTACTTCTTTATAAATGAAAGGAATTGCAGCTTGTTGTTTTACATCAAACCCAATTTCTTTTAGATCATACGCAAGAGTATTTTCATAAACTGATTCTAATAGACATGGACCGAGAGTTTTATGAAGATTTATGCAAACTCCAATAATTTTTGTTGCTATTTCATTTTCGGTCATCTTTCCTCCCTTCGTTCGTGTTTTCTCGCAGAGTGCGCAGAGAACATCGCAAAGCTCGCTGAGAAATCTTATAAAATTTCATATTAAAAACAAACTCCATTTTTTCATTTTTCTCAAACTATCTCTTTTCCTTTAATATAAATTTTCAGTTTTTCCTTTTCGATCTCTGCGTGAACCTATTCTTTCGTTGCTTTCTGTATAGATTCCAATATCGGAAGATACCCGGTACAGCGGCACAAGTTTCCCGACAGAGCTTCTTTGATCTCATCCATTGTTGGATGCTGATTTTTTTTCAGCAACTCGGTTGCAGAAATGATAACGCCCGGTGCACAGAAACCACACTGAAAAGCATTGTTATCGATCATTGCTTCCTGAACTTTGCTCAAGCCATCTTTGGAGATTCCTTCGACTGTTACAATCTCCTGTCCGTCAACCTCGATAGCAAGGATCAAGCAACTACGTACACTTCGTCCATTTAAGAGCACATTACACGCACCGCAATCTCCTCTGTCACAGCCGCATTTAGGGCTTTTAACACCCAACTTTTCACGCAACACTTCGAGGAGGGTTTCATTTGGTTCTACCCTTACAGCTCTATTTTCATGATTGAGAATAAAATGTATTTCAGGCATTTCCACCTCCATGCAATCGTGAAACCACTTTCTTCAGTCCTCGTTCGAACATCACGCACATCATATGAGTTCTATATTCCACTGTTGCCCTGATATCAGAGATTGGAGAGATTTCTTTTAGCAAATACTGTGTTGCTTCCTCGATGATTTTTTCAGAAATATTTTTGCCAGTTAAGAATTTTTCTACAGCATATGCTCTCTTTGGAACAGGTCCCACCGCACAGAATGCAACATTATAATGAAGGTCTTCAAATGCCAAAATACTCACACCTGCTTGCGCAAGATCCTCGCCGGAATATCTTCCGAGTTTTTCATAACATCCTGCATGTTTTTTGTGTGGAAGAGAAATTGCAATGCCCTTCACGAGTTCATCAGATCGCAAAACTGTCTTTTTGGGACCTGCAAACCAGTCCCGGATTGGAATGATCCTCTCTCCTGATACACTTCGTGCAATAACGTCAGCATCATAAACAAGCAGGATCGGTGCGGAATCTGCCGAAGGAACCGCAGAGCAGATGTTACCAACTATTGTGGCTCTATTACGAACAGCAACAGAAGCAACGGTCAGAGACATCTCCTTTATCAAAGGGAAATATTTTTGTATGATCTCCGATTCGATCAATTCGGAAAAGGTTACACATGCACCAATGAAGAGCGTAGTATCCTCAAACAGTATTTCATGGAGCTCTGCAATCCCTTTGATATCTATCACTGCGTCGGGAGCTTCGATATTCTCTTTCATCTGTACGACAAGATCAGTGCCACCTGCAAGTACCTTCGCTTTTTCTCCATGTAGTGAAAGAAGATTAGTCACCTCATCGAGAGTGGATGGTTTATAATATTCGAAATCATGAATTATAGACATATTGTCCTCTCATCACAAAACAAAGATTAAATTAATTTCTAAGGCATACAATTTTTTACAATATTTTTTTTTCGTTTCTTTCGTGCTTTTCGCTTGTCACGGCGTATTCCGATTTATCGGAAGAAGACGGATGGTTGATATTCATTTCTATTTTGGCTGCTCGAGCGCAACGATACGGCACATTGAGGATTCCATTTCGATACCACGTAGTGGGAACAGCCCTATCCAGACACGCTTATTATTCACCTTATTAATTTCTCCACCAAGATTTTCCGCATGGAGCAATCCCTTGGGGAAAAGATTCAGATGCATAACCTGGTAGTATATCTCCAGTGGGAACATTTCATCCCAGGTTTTATTGTATTTCTCTTGCAGCTTTTTATCTGCTTCGATGAATTTTTTCGGATGCCAATCTCTGATGATCGTATTCATCGGGTGATCAGCGCTTCCACAATCCACACCGATCCATTTGAATTTCATTTCCAGAGCCCATTTGTGGAATTCGGGATCGGGTCCCGGGTGTTTCACAAAATAACGAACTTCATCAGATTCCGGCTGATCCCAGCTATAGCGATTGTAGCCGGTGTTTATTATGAGGATATCTCCCTTTTTGATCTCAGCTTTGCTCATCAGCATTTCAGGTGAATAGAGTGAATAATCTTCTACTTCGTCTGAGATATCAACCACAACTCCCTGCCCAATCCAATCATGAATTGGAACCTGACCGATGGTTTTTCCGCTGCCAAAGAAGTGGATCTGTCCATCGATATGTGTACCTACATGGTTACTTGTTTTTATGATCTGCCCGTTCGCACCCTGCCCCATATGTGCTCCTGCAAGCCGTTTAAAATATTGGATCTGCAATGGCATATAACTGGGCCACGGCGGTGTATGAATGCTCAGTGGCTGGGTCAGATCATAGACGCGCACCTTATCCATAAATTCCAGAAATTCGTTATTGTTCATTATGACTCCTTATAATTTTTCTTTGGGGTTAAAACCCCTGTTTCGGTTTTATTCTAATTCCCACGAGATAAATCTCGTGGCTATTCAATCTAATTCTATTCAATGATTTGCAATACCTTTTAAATTGCCACGCCTTTCAAGGTGTGGATCAATTTCAACAAACGATCGGGTTTTAACCCATTATTTTTAAATGATCTCAAATTTATATTTTTTAAAATTTTTAGCTTTATATTTTTTACACAATATTTTCAGTTATTTCTTTTCCAATGATTTTGCTAAACCTCTCACCGCTTTTATAAATGGTTCCATTGGAGCGCTCAACACACCTGCGCCGACCTGCCCGACTCCGGCATCTTTGTGCGCGACACCGGTATCAATAAATGGTAGAATGCCTTTCTCTACTACTTTTACGATATCGATACCAGTAGGAGACCCACGGAAATTCAGAGAAGGAATTTGATAGATATTATTCTCACCCACAGTGATCTCATACATTTCCTGAGTATAATTCAGGGCATCTTGTGCTGCTCCACCAACGAACTGAACTATCGCTGGTGATGCTGCGATGGCAAATCCGCCGAGTCCGTTCGTTTCTGTAATAGAGCTATCTCCAATATCTCTATTGGCATCATCTTTTGTATATCCCGGAAAAAAAAGTGCATCAGGAATTGGCGCCTGCCCCACAAACCACTGATCGTCTGTTCCTGAGAGTTGTAGACCAAAATCCGTTCCGTTGCGAGTCATTGCCACGACCACACTGCTTCCTTTGATATTTCGAGCTGCATCGAGTGTGACTTTGCATGCAGGCATAGATAGATTGAGAAAGAAATGGTCATTGCCGTTGATGAATTCGAGCACTTTGACTGCGATCTCGGTATCTTGTGTAGTTTTTATAATTGCAGGTGCGATATGACGGTAAAACAGAGATGTTGCAGCCCTGTTCCTATTATGAACTTCATCCCCCATGTGAAGCGCTTGAGCTATGATATTCTTCAGATCGATCTTGCCAAGTTCATTCACTGCTCTTTTCAGCGCAGGATACAAAACCGATTCCATCCATCTCAGTTTTTCGATGACTTCTTTGCTGAAAGCGCCATAGCGGAGGACTTTACCGAGTCCCTCGTTCAGTGTGCAGAATGCATAATTTCCGTACTCCTCATTTTTGAGAACGAAAACAGGCATTGATGCTGACACAATTCCCGCCATCGGTCCGACTGTACTATGTTCATGGCATGGAGAATATTCAATCTTATCGGAAGCTGCTAATTTCTCTGCTTCTTCCGGACTTTTTGCCATTCCTTCGTATATAAGTGCTCCAATAATCGCACCACGCATCGGTCCGCACATCCTATCCCAGGTGATCGGAGGTCCCGCATGCAGGATCATATTTTTCTTCATACCCGGGATCACGTCTATCGCTCGTTCAAGATCAATAAGAACAGGTGCTCCGTTCAGGATTGTATCGAGACATTTTTTATTCTGTTTTTGGATATTGGATTCATTTTTCGAAAGTATTTGAAGTATTTTTTCATCCATTTCTGCTGGTGGTTTCCAGTCAACCTGAACTACCTCAGCATCCGATTGTTTTATGGTGTCCTTGAACGATGAAAGTCCTATGTTTATTACTTTTAGGTCTTGATTAAAAAGGTCTTTTTTTGCCATGCGAATTCTCCTTTTCGCTAATTGTCGAAAATAATATTGCGTTCCGAAATAATCTTACCTGCAAATTCCGAGGCAGCCGCATTTGATTCAAATACGCACACATCTGCATATTCTAATTTCTTCACAACCTGTTTTTTATCTTGAGGATCTTCATATGTTCCGGTAACCGAGCATACAAAAGTAATTTCTCCACCGGGTGATTGAGAATGTGCTTTTTGAATTATAGAAGCAAGCTCTTCTGCGGGATGCATATTTGAACCGTACCCGAGAACCACATCAAACAGTATGACTGCAACTTTAGGATCTTTAGCTTCCTGGAGGATCCTCCTGTTCCGCAAAGAGTAATCGATCATCGGATGTGGTCTGCCGACAGTAAATTCATCTGATCCCATGTCAATGAGTGTATTCTTTATGCTTTTCCAGGGATCTTTCAACAGAAACTCTTTATTTGATTGTATATTACTGTATACGTTTCCTATTATATTATGAAGAATAAGTTGTGCTTCTTCGCAGAGTGTACCGCCGCAAAAAAGTCCTCGAAGATATTTTTGTTCCCTTGTGAGATTAATAATTATTGTAAATAACTTATCGTTAGATTTCATTTTTATACTCCTTTTCCCTAGATAGTCTTGAACTAAATTATAATTGTTTCCTTTTAAAATACTGTCTGCTATAAGTGCAGCTTCCTCGAGTGTTTTCGCAGGAATAACCTTTGAGTTTTCAAATACTTCTTCTTCAGCACCGAGAAATATCGCAACTACAGGCTTGTGAGTATTTTCTACTTTTTTTAATATCTTTTCTATGACTTTTTTTGCAGGCGGCTTGGATACGAGCACAATTATTTCAGTATTTTTATCACGGTTCAATGCTTCGAGAGCTGCAAGGAACATGATCCCGCCAACTTCTTTCTTTACATCTCTCCCACCAGTTCCGATTGCCTGGGAAATTCCTGCTCCATTGTTGGATATGACAGAGCTGATCTCCTGCAAACCGGTTCCCGAAGCTGCAACGATACCGATATTTCCCCTGTTCACCACATTGGCAAACGCAAGTGGAACGCCATTGATGATCGCAGTTCCGCAATCCGGTCCCATCACAAGAAGGTCTTTTTCCTGCGCATATTTTTTTAGTCTGATTTCATCTTCAAGGGAGACATTGTCCGAAAATATCATTACATGCAGCCCCTTTTTTAGAGCTTTCATTGCTTCCCGCGCAGCATACTTGCCTGCAACTGAAATGAGCACCAGGTTTGCATCCGGTAAAGATTTGAGTGCAGTTTCAAGACTCTTCGGCAGGAAATCCTCAGTATCGCTGATTTCGTGCCGGACCTTCTCAAGAACCTCATCAACTTGCAGCATAGCTTTTTCTGCGATCTCGTCATTTTCTGCATTGACGCATATCAAAAGATCGGATGCTTTTGCATCATCAAACTCAGAAATGAGCAGTCCTGATGATTCCAGTATCGATCTGTTTTCTGCCGTATTCATCACGACTGCTGCATCGGTAATTCCTGCGATCTCATTGATCTGCTTTGCAACGATCATCAGCGTGACAGAATCAAAATATTCCCCTCGTTTTATCTTACCTTTTACTACCACAGTTCACCCGCTTTCTTAAATGAAAACATGAAACCCACAAGCATATCTGCGCCTGAGGTTTCGCCAACATTTAGCACTTTTTGGATATGTGTATATATTTTTTCCTTCTCATCATATAAAAGGGAATGTGTAAAATTTTTGAATCTTTCGACAAACAGCCCCTCTTTCGCGAGAAAGAGAAAAGTATTTGAGATCAGATTGTCACCCAAAGCATTTTCATAGATTCTGTTCCTGACTTCAGACAGGTCAGTTCCAAATAATTCCTGCTTCAGATATAGTCCTGAAAGCAAGCCAGCAATGAAATCATCTCCGCTCGGAGTGAGCCCGAATCCGCATCCCTTGATCTTTGAAACACCTTCAAACAAGCTGTCCATAGTGCCTTTGAGGATCAACGCAACACCGGACTTCATCCTTTTTATAAATTCCTTTTCGAAGCCCGACGTGAAGTTCCTTTCCCTCTCCTCATCAAGGAGAAAACAAAGACTTTTTTCTGCGCACAGTTCAGTCAGCACAGTTTCCAAAAATACCAGATTCTCCTCAAAGGTTGCTATAATTACTCCATTTAGAGATAGCTTCGAACTATACTTCAGAGCTTCCTGCATGAAAAGTGCGATGTTATTGATCGTTAGAATATTGTTATAAATTGAGAGAGAATGGATTTTCTTAAGATCGAGCCCTTTCACAATTATATTAAAAGGTCCGCAGCCGATATCTTCGTTCACGATTGAGATCAGCAGAGCATTGTTGTGAAAATTTATAGTTCTTCGAAATCTGGAATGGATCGTATAAGTGCCGTTTGGAATTCTATCCCCGAAGCTGAGCAGCTCGATCCGGTGATAGTTTTTGTCCACTTTTCTCGAACGGTTCATTTCGCTTTTGCTTTCATAAGTTTTCTTTTCCATGTTCTCAGAACATTCATTTTTCATGATCTTTTATCTACGTATTGTGTGAAGAGGATCGTATTTAACTGTCAAGAAAATGGTGAAATGGTAATCAGTAAATTATTGAACAATTGATAATACAAGAGATGAAGCTTATTTAAAGGGAAAGATACCAAGCACGCTCTTGCACAGAGGATTTTGGATATTGTGAAGGATGGGTTGGAGGAGTAGGATTCTATAAATCTGATTCTAAAACTTCATGAAAAATCGGTTGTAATATTTTATATGCTAATTCAACAAGACGTTTATCATTTTCATCTTCATCGACACATTTTCTTCCATGAAAGAGGTTACATCTTATTTGATATAATACTTCAATCAGGCTTTCAAAAGAATCATCGAAATTTTTAATTCTTTCCTTATTTGTTTCATCCCTCATATCAAGCACGCTGAATCGTTTTAAATCAGATAATAAATCATCCAACGAGCCCTTTTTAACTTCAAAGGCTTGTTTTAATGATTCCTCTCTCTTAACTTTTTGTAATAATTGTTTATCTTGAAGACTTTCTCCATATTTATTTTTCATCCAACCATTAAAAGATATCCATAAATTTAGAAACCTGTCGGGAGTATCTAAGTCTCTTTCGTCTGTAGCTCTTTTATACCATTCTTTCGTAAATCTTGAATAATCCATAATAAATCTCTTTTCAAAATTATTAATATTAATATTTCTTATAGTAAATCATCCTTATTGGGTCAACACATAAATCACATAAGGGAAATCTGTTACGATATTGATGAAAACTATATCAATAAAAAAAATAAAAAATTCTTATGGTTTTCCATTCTTCTTATCTGCAAACCGCTTTTTAACAAAAAACTCTGTAACTCTTTCAAAACATACTAAATCTAAATCATCAACTCGAACGTTTCCCTTTACTATTTCAACTGTACTTTTTACAGCATGAATAAAATTTAGGAATGAGTTACCCCATGTATGGGTACTTAATTCATAATAGTGATACTTATTAGGTACTTTAACAATTACATCACAACTATTATTAATATTTTTATTCTTTATCACAGCTTTATAAACTGATTCACTTCCACCCAATAAAGAATTCAGTTTGTTTAAGAAACCTTTTTCATATTTATCCTCAACAAGAATTTTAACAATAGTATCATTTTCTTTTGCTAGGTTAATATTATTAATATTATTATGACAATAATAACAAACATTACCTTCAACATAGTGAGTATTCTTACAAAATGGGCAAACTTTCATAGTACTCCTCTCTATACAATAAAGCATAGAAATAGAAAATTTAATTAATATCACATTTATCTAATTTAAATGCATGGATATGTTGAATTCCTTCATTTTTCAAAATGCAATTAAGTCGACAGAATAGACTATCAAAGATGTTTTTTTTCTCATTGAAATTACCCTTGAGAATTTATATAATATAATTTACACATTACAACTAACGATAGAGATAAATTCATTGCGTTTATCCTTTCAATTTAATTTTATTAACAACATTGTTTATTTCTTCCTTTTATCATCTTTACTAAATTATCTCATAGACATAACGAATAAACTAAGATGTAATGATTTTCGGTTCTATGGGAGTTAGAAGGTCATTTAATATCCATATTTCTCTGGATTGATATCTTCAAAAACAAACTTATATTCATCTGGAACATATTCTTTACCTTCACACATTATTTCTAATATCTCTAATTTTTGTTGAACTTCGAATATTTTCATTGGGTCATATTTACAAATACCCATCATTTGGCCTCTTCTAGCTGCGTTTGTTCGATCTTTAAGATACAAATGGAATGATGTTGCAATACTAACAATATCTTCCACTTTAACTGTTTTTTGGTTTTTAAGCTGAATCGCTTTTCCCATTTCCCGCTCAACAATTTTGTTCCTTGCGGCATAAAGAAAACAACGTAAATAACCCATTTTAATAACCCCTTTCTTTTGTTTTATATTCTTCGTACCCATCTTTTTTTGGTAATGAATCAATATATGATTGAAATTCTGCAAGACTCGTTCCATTCAATAAAAGTATTTCATTTAACAATTGCATGATACTGCTTTCATTATTCCCCCAAGCACCCGCAATTACATATGCATTGGTGAACAAAGTATATTGATATGCCAATTCAGGGAGTTTATAGATGATACCCTTTTCGTCAATCATCCCAATGTCCATAATTAATTCACGTAATGAGGGAATAGACATAATCTTCTTTAAATTTTTATTGTCATCTTCAGAATTTTCATCATATAAATTTTGCATATGAATTAGGTTATATACATTATAACCATCATAATCTGAAATCTTGATTGCATCCAGTACCATTTGTTTAGCTTCGTTAGCGGAATGTGTCAAGTATATTTGGACACTTTTCGAGTTTATATTAGCTATTATTTTTCCCCTTATTTTCGATATTATCGTGTTTATTGATCCAAACTGATTTTGGCAGATTTTTCAATTTTATCTTCCAATTTTTCTTGAAGTGTTTCATAAATATTTATACCTTTTTTTCAATTAAAATGACCTCCTTTTACTTGCTTGTACGGTAGGTTCCAATATTTTTTTTCGTTTTTAGATTAATTGCCTAGCTTCGTATTATAGTGTTATCATACATTTACTCTATATCTGGAACATACATACCATACAACTTCGCTAATCGCTTTTCTATAAACCTCGTCTCCTCATCTTCATTTTCAATCTTCAACACTAACCTTGAATAAATACCAAGCACTATTGCTCTTTTCATTCTTAATTCATCTAACTGCGGATTCTCTTCAAATATTTGAGATAAAAATTTGGTTATAGTACTCCACTCTTCGTCTTTTAGCTTGTTTCCTACAATTCTTTCGAATTGTATCCGGGATTTTGAAAGGTTTTTCGCTTTCCATTTAACTGTTTTTGGTGGTGATAATAGACTTATTTCATCACTCTGTGTTATGTTGTAATACCTATTTCTAAGCGCAATATACTCTTCTTCAGGGCATTCGTGCAAATATGATCGAGGTACTTTCCCATTAATAGTCTTCACAGCATTTATTGGGGCCATAATCTCAAACTGTTCTGGAAATATACTAAACTGCTTACTAAGAAATCTTATGTGAAGTTTATTTTTTACTTCAATGATTCCCCCATTTTCTATTATTGAATACTTTGAGTTTGATATACCCGTACTAATAAAGGACACTTGTCCTCTAAAAAAAGTCATATTCTTGTTTATGTCCATTTTTTGTTCCTATCCTACTGTGATAACTTTGTCCATTTTTTTGTTTGCGATATAATTTTATTCTCTTTATTCTTTCCATAACTATTACTTCAAACGCATAATAAATTCAGGTTCAGTTTTTTTCTTATTCGTTTATTTACCTCCCCTCCCCATCCTGTCAATTTTTTAATTAATCGTTTAAGTTATTTCTTAGCCCTTTTTTCTATCTTTTTTCTTCTGTTCGTGTTTTTCGTTTCTTTCGTGTATTTCGTGGTTAATTCCTCTCAAACCTCACATAACTAAACACACTATCTCTCACCGTTTTGCAATTATAATACTCCCTCATTGCTGTAATGTCCTTATCTATCGGATCAGCTATTAAAAAAAAAGGCATGACCAAATTAATGATCATGCCATTCTTAAGTGACAATACTTGATTCTCTAATAAGATCTTCTACTAAAGTCTTTTCGGTTATCTCTTTTCGGACGTGCTTCGTTGACCTTCAGGGAACGACCTTTAAGGTCTTTTCCATCCAAGTCAGCAATTGCTTTTTCAGCTTCAGCAGGTTCTTTCATTTCTACAAATCCAAAACCTTTGCCGTCAATGATAATAACCTCAGCCACTTCGCCAAATTCAGAAAATAATTCTGAAAGATCGTCTTTAGTGACTGAATAATCAAGATTACCCACATAGAGTTTTTTACCTTGCATGCTTTCTATTCTCCTTTTTTTTCTTGTTCTCATACTTATCATGAAGAATAGACGTAAAAAAATCTACTTTCAATCTTAAATATTCTGAACTTTATAACTTAACAAATAAGTTACTTTATAATTGATAAATAAAAATCCTATATTAATATCGTCAAGAATTATGATAATAAAAGTATTGTTTTCCTTCCGCAGCCACATAATTACAACATCAATTTTTTCCATAATAAGCTAACTCATGTAAAAATATAATCTTTATATCCAAACAAATATTTATTAATCATTTTTACTGATTCTTTGCATCTCTCTTTCAAGATAATAGAAAAAGTATTGTTGAATCCCTTCAGCTTTTTTAGATAATTCGATGAAAAATTCTGTCGCAGGCAAATTTGCATTGTCTTTTAATTTTTTTTGAAAAGCAAGGGTAAAACATTGATACTCATGCAATTTCCCAATTAGAATTTTTTCCATTTCGGTTAGGAACGCAATTGCTTTGAAAGCATTTCTCAAATCCAACGCTAAGGGTTTTATCATATCCATAATAAATTGATAAAAATCATTATAGTCAACTGTCCCATTATTTTTGACTTAAATATGCTCTCTCCTTCCCCGCTTATCTAATACAATTCCATTAATTCTTATGGATTCTACCCCACTTTCAGTACTTTAAACCAAATTTCATCATTAACTAAGACTGCTTTATATTGGATATTTTCTGCAATAAAATAGGTTTCTCCATCAATAAACAGCAATTCGCGATCTTCAGGAATAATCTCAATGAGCGCTCCGACAGGAAGCTCCACGACTGCATATTCATTATCGTCTATAACCTTTATGACTTTGAACCAGATCTCATCATTCACGAGAACTGCCTTGTATTGAATAACATCTGCAATAAAATAGGTTTCACCTTCGACGATCAACTTCTCGCTGTACTCAGGAAGTGTTTCAACCAGAGCGCCGATCGGTGGACGAACAACGATATATTCATCATCAGATTCAATATAAATATAATATACATTGCAACAATAGTAATATCTACATGAATCAAATATATAGATATAATAGTAACGGGGAAGCCACCTGATCCTCAAGCCCCAGGGCGGACGCATCCTTCTATAATGTCTGCCCCAGTGTCGGTAATAATATCCATTGTGACACTTATATTCTACATTATCATATGAGACCGTATGCACATCGTCAAGTTTTTCAATTTCATCGATTTCAATAGTTTGTCGCGGAACATAGTGGCGGGTGAAATTGGAACTCGTATCATTATTTAAGGGATTCTTTATCATTTCGTTATCATTAGAATTCTGAAGGGCAGCTTTGAATTTGGGGTTAATTATCGACTCTGATTTTGATGTATTATTCTTTTGAATATCAATATTATATTTCTTTGTGTCATCAGCTGTTTTATTAGAAACTGCATTGATTTCAGTTTTGTTTGAAGATTTCAACTCCGTCTTCTCATGTTGAGTATTGTTTGTTGAATCTTTGGATTTTTTTATAGTTACGGAAGTCTTCACCTCTGGCTTTTTTTTCTCAGAAGATTTTTCTTTTTCATCATCCGTTGTAGTATTCTTCTTTACTTCAGTGCTCTTTGTGCTGGTAGGATTAGATGACTTTTCGGTCGTGTCAGGTTTTGTTTCTGCCTTTTGCTTCTGCTCACCTTGAACTTTCTGTGTATCTTTGACGGATGTATTCTTCGTGCTATTGGTCAGTTTTGAATTAGTGCCCGCAACGGATTGGGAGAAAAATAGAAGCAAACTAAGAGAAAGGAAAATGGTGAAAAGTATGACATTCTTAATCTTTCTTTTTTTCATTTTAAGCACCCTATAAAATTATTATCGTTTGTTTAGATGAAAGATGATCGAAAAGGTTTAATTAATAGTCCTATGCAAAATATCTCCTTCATTCTTCATTATATCCATGTTCTACTAAAAGGAGGTCTCCATCTTTAATCAAACCTATTCCGGGTGCGTAAACCTTGTATTCTTTCACCCCGGGTTCGAGGGGTGTTGTTTCTTCGATTTTTAGACAATCTGTAAATGCACCTAATGGAGTATTCAGCGTATCTGAAAGTGATATGACTTCTGCTCTATCCATAGCTACTCCCGGGACAATTTCCTGGTAATAACGCGAACCAAGCAAGACAATTCCGGGAATCATCAAACCAAATAGTGCACCATTTTCTCCCGAAGCCCATGCACCGTGATGGTTTGCAATTTCACCATTTTTATATATATCAACTTCTTCACCAAAATAGAAAATACTACTTGTGTTCGTATCAAAGGCAAAATAATTTCTTGATACTTCTATTATCTCACCATTTACTGTTTCTCTCTCTTCAACTATGCGAGTCTCCAAACCATCCACTACCTTTGTCTCATCAAGGACAGTAATGACAAGCCTCTCTCGCTCATCTGCATCATTATTTTCCAGGACGAGATAGTAATTTGGTTCAAGGATGAAATATGTATTACTCCCTGTTGCCTGAAAGTGATGTGACAAAACTTGAAAATCCTTTGTCCACCCTAGCTCATCTTGTGCAAAGGAAATGGAATACAGGCAAATAAATAATATAAAAATCATTGATAATTTTCTATACATATCATTGCTCCTCAATTCATTGCTAATTTGAATGGACATTAAGAGTATGCATGTCAAGAAAACTACTCATATTAAATTAATTGACAAGAAAAAATGGCTTTCTTTTTGATAGAGTTGTACATGACTTAAAAAAAATGTATCATAAATGGGTAACAATGATTAGAAAATATTTAAAATTTTTTTTGAGCAAATATCGGATATTATTTCTTTTATTCATGATATCATTCTCCGTACTTTTCCTCTTTTCATCCTGTACAGAAACCGTCGAACCCGGCGATGGGTCATTGAGTGTATCCTTTCCGTTACTGCCCAAAAAGCACGATCTTTATTATCATCTTGATCATACAGCCCGGTCTATCGAAATGCTTTTTTCTGAGGAAATTAATGAAACAACTGTTGCCGATAATATTGATTTTTCCGATGTAACCGGCTCGCTAAACTCACATTATGATATTGAAGTATACGGTAAGATCGTTACCTTACAATTTCATGCTGAATTTTTCCTGAATGATGGCTGGAGGTATGTACTCACCATAAATACAGGACTGAAATCAACAGATGGTAATTGTTTGAAAAAAACAGAGAATATCGAGTTCAGAACTACAGGCAAACCGATAGCCAATATTGGTATTTTGCAGCGAACCTCAATTGTATGCATAAGCGATATTCACATGGGAGATGAAAGAGCAGTTGCCGGCAAATATTGCTGGTTTGATGAAAACGCAGATGCTCTTGAGAATTTTCTCGATTATGTGATGAGCAGTCCCAATGTAAAGCAGCTTGTAATCCTAGGCGATCTTTTTGATGAGTGGCTGGTTCCTTATGATGTCTCTCCATTTGATTCGACAGTGAGTATCCAAAGTTCAGAGGAATATTTCCATGCAATAGCGAACTGCCCGACCAATTTGCAGATATTCAATAAATTCAGAACTATCGTAAACGAAGGTGAGATAGAACTTATTTATGTGCCGGGCAATCATGACATGCTGCTCACACATGA
>ASNI01000040.1 GCA_000404785.1 Cloacimonetes bacterium SCGC AAA252-N17 | reverse complement strand
AGTGCTTTTAACTATTATGGTTATTTCTTTCTTTTACTATTTATACGGATGATATTCAATAAGCTTTCCTTAAAGTGTCATGAATATGAAAAATTTTGGGGGTATGCCAAATTTATTCGATAAGAGGATTGACAAAAAATTCACAATAAAGAATTTCCATCAAAATAAAAAATTCAATGAGATTTGTTAATGAAGAAAATTATCATAATCGCAACTCTCTTTCTCTGTTTGCATACTGCCCTTTCTGCTAATTACAATATTAATGAAAGCATGTATAGTGTTGAAATACCTCATGCTGAACAGTGGTATGAAGAACATCCAGGCGAACTTCCCATCTGGCTTACTGAAGAGGAAAAACTTCATCTTGACGAGATCGGGAAGGATTTTCGCCCGACACTCGAACCTCCAGCTCCTGTTCGTCAACCTGCGGAATTTGATCCGGTGCAGGGAGTTTTAATTAATTATGGAGGGGACGGTTATTTTGGAATTCCAATGGCTCTAATTGCAGAAATGGCTGAAGATGTAATTGTATATACGATTGTATCATCCATTAATCAGCAATATACTGTGGAATCATTGTTCACTTCATATGGAGTTAACACAGATAACTGTGAATATCTCATTACACCATCAAACTCAAAATGGACACGAGATTACGGTCCATGGTTTATTTTTAATGGAAATAACGAACCTGGAATAACAGATTTTCACTATAATCGTACCCGACCTAATGACAATGCAATCCCTTCATTCTGTTCGACCTATTTTGGCATTGATTACTATTATATGGATATTATCGCAACAGGCGGCAATTATATGACAGACGGGCATGGAATATCAGTTTCGACAGACCTCATATGGGAAGAAAATCCAAGTTTAACCCACGTCGAAATCAACATGCTTGTTGAAGACTATCTTGGCATAGAAACTTACCATGTCGTCCCTGATGTGAATGGAGAATATATCAAACATGTTGACTGTTGGGGAAAATATTTAAGCCCAACCCAAATTCTCATTCGTGAAGTTCCCACTTATCATTCCCAATATGATGAGATTGAAGCTGCGGTTGATTATTTTGAATCCCAACCGAGCTGCTACGGAACAAACTATGAAGTCCCGCGCGTGTACACTCCCAATAATCAGCCCTACACAAACTCGCTCATTTTAAACAACAAAGTCCTCGTTCCGATAACAGGAAGCTCCTATGATGCTCAGGCGATCGCTTCTTACGAAGCAGCAATGCCCGGCTATGAAGTGCTCGGTTTCACTGGCTCATGGTACTCCACAGATGCATTGCACTGCAGAACAATGGGCGTAACAGACCAGGGAATGCTCTACATTTATCATGTTCCGATTGCAGATACCGTGAGCACCTCCGATGAAATTGGTATTACTGCTAACATATATGCATACAGTGGCGAATCTTTGATCTCCGATTCTCTCCTTGTGTACTGGAAACGCTCTACGGATATTCAATTCAACGAGCTTACTTTGAATCATATTTTCGGCAATATTTATTCAGCAAGCATCCCTGCACAACCGAATGGAACTATCATAAATTATTATATCCATGCTGCAGACAACTCCGGCAGGAGCGAAAACAATCCATATATCGGTGCTCCAATGGCATATTCATTTTATGTCATGAACTCGGTTTCGGTTGATGAACCGCAGCAGAATGCGATCACAGAAGCCACAAATTACCCAAATCCATTTAGTGGCAACACAACTATTGCCTTTACTTTGAAAAATAATCAATCTTCTAAAATTGAAATTGGGATCTATAATATTAAAGGACAGCTTGTTAATATCTTAACTACTCAAGCAAACAACAATCTCATTACATTAAACTGGGATGGTTCAGATCAGACAGGAAAAGATGTTCCTGCCGGCGTGTATTTCTATAGAATAATTCTTGATGGAAAGACCTTCACTCAAAAAATGTTGAAGGTAAGATAAGAACTCTTAGATTTAAGAACATCGAACACCAATTGAAGATTTTAGATCATACTACTTCTCAAATCTTAAATCGTTAATCATCATTCGATATTCAAATTTATCCAGCTTATATTCTATTAAGTTTCTTAAGATGTTCCCTATAAGTCTTTGAAAAAATATGCCTCTTGTTCTTGCCTGCGAAAAAGAATAAATAATCTGTTTCCTGTGGGTGCAATGCCCCGAGAATAGACCGTATTCCTGGATTACAAATAGGCGTTGGCGGAAGCCCACTATATAAATATGTATTATAATCTGATTGGATTTTGAGGTCTTCATAATATATTTTTTTCCGTGATACCCTATTCAATTCCAGCGCATATGCAACAGTTGGATCTGCCTGAAGAAGCATTTTATCTTTTAACCGCTTGTTATACACTCCTGCGATAAGCGGACGTTCATCATCAAAAACTGCTTCTCTCTCGACGATCGATGCCATGATAACTACTCCATATAATGAGTCAAAGGACATCGGCTCAGGATGAACATTTTCAAGCTGAAGAAAAAAATTATCAACCATCATTTGAATGATATATTTCTCATCCGCAAAATAAGGAATGTAATATGTTTCAGGAAAAAGAAAACCCTCAAGATTCTGAATCGGTAATCCTAAGCTGCCGACAAATGAGGAATCAGTACAGAGCGACATAAAAGTTGTGTAATCAGCAAGCTCCTGGCGAGCAAGCAAACTGGCTGTACGCCGAACAGTATACCCCTCAGGAACAGTAACACGATTGGTCACCACCTCCCCACTTGTTAGCTTATGAAGCACATCTAAAAAGGAATATTTCCCTGTAAAATTGAATTTGCCGTACTTGAGTTGTTTATCTGCCGGTAAGAATTTATTGATCACAACAAAAAGTGCTGCAGAATGAATGATCTCCTTTTGCTCCAGTTTTTTTGCGATCTGTACAACAGAAGAACCCTTTGAAATGTCTATGGTTTTATTAAGTATCGGATATTTAACATACATACTGGATATTGTGTAAAAAGCGAAATATAGAAATACAATTATTATTAATGCTAAAAAAGCTTTTCTCATAGAATGTTATTGTTCAATGTGATGTTCGAGATAATCCTTCAAAAGGAAAGATGCAGCGAGTTGATCAACTTTATCCCTATTTTTCTTGAGTCTTCTGTTCGCCTGGTTCAGAAGGCGAATTGCAGATTTCGTTGTATAATATTCATCCCAAAGATTGATAGGAATTGAAATGTGATTAGAGAGCATCGTTATAAATTTCTTAATTTCTTTTGATTTTTTAGAATCCGTGCCGTCTTCATTTAATGGATTCCCAACAATGAGCACTCCCACATCCTGATCTTTGATTATCCTTACAATTTCTTTCACTACGTCTGGAGTTTTTCTTGAATGGATCGTACTAAAAGGAAAGGTAATAAGCTGCTCCGGATCAGAAAGTGCGACCCCGATACGCCGTTCTCCATAATCAAGAGCCATTAATCGCTTCAAAATAATATTACTCTACCGGCTTTGAGTCACCTTTGTGATGTTTATCAATAGAAGTATACTTCTCTTTATGAAATATTTTTATATCCTCAATTTTAGCTTTGATATCCTCTATCGACTGCTTTATCCCATCAACTTCTTTGAACATATCAGCAATATAGGAGTCATTAAGAAATTCCTTTTTCTTGCTATAGACATACTCGCCAATATCTTTTAAGTTGCTGTTTATCTTCGCATTTTTTTTTGCAATACCAAGCTTCAATTTTGATATTTTTGCAACAACTTCTGCCTTGTTTGCAACCTTTGAAAGCACATTGCCGACTTCACTTTTTACTTTTTTTAACATTTTTTTAGTTTCCATGTACTGTTACCTCCACGCAAAATAATATTTTCATCAATCATGATGTTAATAATTTCGGGAACTGTAAAAAGTCAAGAATATCAAAAAAATAAATAAAAAATTGATTTCACTTGACAATGAAACTGTATGAACAATTTTTTAATCAAATTTTTTTGAATAAAATAATTTTAGAATAAAAAAAAGAATGAATCGGAGGTTTTCGATGAAGAAAACATTGGTGTTAGCTCTGCTGTTCACATTTGTGGCTTCACTGGCTTTTGCCAGCAGTTCACGTATCGCTTTGGAAAAAGCAGAAACTAAATTTGAAATTACTGAAAATTCCTATTATAATTTAGATATTACTTTTGAATTTTCAGAAATAACGACTCTGGACGTGTCGTCTGAAAAAGGAGTTTTTACTGAACTTCGTATTCCTGACGGCTATTATATTGGAGAAATCGGTTCTCCAAAACTTCCGGCTATTAAAAAACTTATCGAGATTCCTTTGGGGGCTGAAATTTCAATAGAAGTTCTCGATTATACTATCTGCGAATATGATCTTTCAGATTATCAGATATTCAATAAGATCATGCCGGTGCAGCCCTCGCTTTCCAAAAGCACAGATCCCTCTACAGTTCCATTTGAATTCGATGAAGATGAGTATAATGTAAATGCGTATAATGAAGAGGAACTCGCAACAGTTGAAGCTCTTGGCACATTGCGGGGTCTTCGTTTAGCCCAATTGGTCGTTGCACCTGTTCGTTATAATCCTGTTGAAGAAAAGATCAAATTTTACAATAACATAAAAGTTCAGGTTACCTTTCACAATCCTGACATCGCAGAGACCGAATACATCAAAGCTGCAACCTATTCACCCTACTTTGATGTGATCACTAAGAGAATATTTAACGGCAGAGATCACGGCTATCCCAGCCATCCCGACCTTGTAACCTATCCTGTGAAATATCTCATTGTTGCACATAGAATGTTCGAAGCTACTCTTGAAGATTTCATCGAATGGAAAACCCAAAAAGGATTTGAAGTTATTGTTGGTTATACCGATGTAATCGGTACCACTGCCATTCAAATTAAAACATGGGTTCATGACCAGTATAATGCAGGAACTCCTTCTGATCCGGCTCCAAGCTTTGTGCTTTTTGTCGGTGACACCGGACAGGTCACTTCCGAAACAGGTTCATCCACAAGCAAAGTTACAGACCTCTATTATTGCAGTGTTGACGGCGATATGTTTCCGGAAATGTATTATGGAAGATTTTCAGCTACGACTACAGCCCAGCTACAAACTCAAATAGATAGAACTCTATATTACGAAAAATATCAATTTGCAAATCCATCATTTTTGGATAATGTAACACTTATCGCTGGTTACGATGGTAGCGGCCATAATCCCACACACGGGCAGCCGGTTGTAAATTACGGTACAGATAATTATTTCAATGCTACACATGGATTTGTTGATGTTTATGCTTACCTCACTTCACCTTATGACGGATGTTATGACACCATCAATGATGGTATTTGTATGATAAACTACACAGCTCATGGAAGCCAGACAAGCTGGGGTACTCCTAATATGAACCAAACTATGGTAAATAATTTAACAAATGTTGGTAAATATCCTCTTGCGATTGGGAACTGCTGCCTTTCCGGCGATTTCGGTTATACCGAATGCTTTGGAGAAACTTGGGCACGAGCAACGGATGCTTCTACAGGCGACCCGACTGGAGCGATCGGTTATATCGCATCTGCTCCTTCTTCTTATTGGCATGAAGATGTGTACTGGGCAATTGGTGCTTTTCCCACAGTGGGAAGCGGTCCTACTCCTCCCACTTATGACGAAACCTCATGGGGCGCTTATGATGCTCCTTTCGTGACTGACTATGTATGCCAGGATGCTTTGAATTTCGTAGGTAACCTTGCAGTGACTGAAGCTGCAAATCTTAGCTATCCTCAACATTCAAGCCCTCTCTACTATTGGCAGGCATATAACCTTCTTGGCGACCCATCTGTTGTAGTGTATATGACTCAAGGTTCTACTAATTCAGTTACTTTCCCCGGCTTGCTCCCAATAGGTTCAACGACCTTTTCTGTTCAAGCAGAGCCCGGCTCTTATGTTGCTATTTCTATGAACGGAGTGCTTCATGGTGCTGCTCTTGCTAATGATTTTGGGACTGCGGATGTTCTCATTGATCCTTTCACTGTCGCAGGAACAGCAGACATTATTGTCACCAAACCTCAATATCAGCCCGTTCTTACAACAGTCTTGGTTGCTACTCCTGCAGTAGTAAATATCACACCTAGCTCCATGCCGATCAATACATTGACTGATGTAAGCATAGATGTATTTGAAGAAGATGGCACAACTCCCATTCCTGACGTGAACATTCTCATCACAGGACCCGGCGTATATGGCACAACTTCCGGTATTACAAATGCTTCAGGAAGCTGCACCTTAAACTTTGGCGGTGAATACGGTGGCGACACGATCCTCAATGTGATCGGATGGAGAACCGGTGACGGCTACAATCTTGTCGAAGAACCTTTTGCCATTACAGGTGGACTTGACCTCACCAATCCGGCAATTTGGCTTACTACAGATTTCGGTCTTCAGGACACTTTCGGTTTGAATTTACCCGGCACTGTGCTCTTCTCTCAGGATCAAACCGACTGTACTTACAATCTATACATAGTGGCTGAGGACACAACGATTTATTCTTCAGAAGATGAGATCACCTATACTCCGACCTGTATCACCAACGTGCTTGCAGGCATTATGAAATCCGGATATAACATGTATCAGGAAACCTTTACTACTATCGAGGTGTTCGGTACTGTATCGGGTATTGTTACAGATTCCGACAACGGTGTTGCAATAACCGATGCTGAAGTACGCTTCTATGAGCAGGGTAGCGATCCTACAGAACCACCCCTCTTTAGTGATGAAACGGATGCAACAGGTTTTTACGAAATAACAACTGAATATCCTGTCGAGCATTATGATATATACATAGATAAATGGGGATTTGATCCATATCAGGAACTCGGCTTTTTCCTTAACTATAGTGCAAACACACATGACATTGTTATAGATCCAGTTGAAAGCAGCATGGTTACCGGACATCTTATCGATGACTTCCTCATACTTGGTTCCGGCACTCTTTCCTACTACCGTACTGACACTGGTGAAGAATACGCATCAGTTGACGTGAGTGGTGGAACTTATGAAGTAATACTTCCAAACTTTACTTATAATATATATGTTTCATCATCCCAACATGTTCCTTATTCAGGAACCTTAACTGTCGAAGGTGATATGATCATAAACTATCATCTTGGAAATGCTGCGATCTTTGCGGATTTCGAACAGGATGATGGTGATTTTGTCAGTAATGATGCGAGTGGCTGGCAGTGGGGTGTCCCATCCGGTGGCGAGATTTTCGCTCACTCCGGCACAAAGTGCTGGGCTACAGTGCTTGATGGTTACTATGGTGTTGACTACGCAGACTGGACACTCGATTCTTCCGAATTCTCAATAAGCGGCAGCGGTATGCTGACCTTCTGGCATTATTATGATTTTGAGGGCTCATACACTTATTGGGATGGCGGAAATGTATCTATCTCAACCAATGGAGGTATAAGCTTTGAAGTTATTACACCTTTAGGTGGATATACCGGTACAATCAGCGCGCTTGGTGAACCCGGCTTCGGAAGCAGTATTGATGATTGGGAACAGGTCGAGTTTGATATCAACGGCTTTACTGGTGATAATGCGATCCTCCGCTGGCACTTTGCGTCAGATTATTCAGCTAATCAATATTGGGGCTGGTATATCGATGATGTACTTTATGGCGATCCTACCACAAGTTATCCCATTCCAATTTATGATAATGACCCCGATCATCAGATCGTTACTACAAAACTTCAACAGAACTTCCCGAATCCTGTTCTCAACTCCACGACCATCTCCTTTATGATGCCTATGAATGTATCCAAAGCTGAATTGAAAATTTATAACATAAAAGGTCAACTGGTACAATCCTTCATTCCTGATATATCAACCGGTCCTCTTCACGAGCTGCAATGGGACGGCAAGGATATGACTGAAAAACCGGTAGCCAATGGAATATATTTCTATAGATTAACGACCAATAATAAAGAAATAATTAGAAAAATGATATTGATACGTTAGGGAGGACCTACAATGAAAAAATTTTTCATTCTTATTAGTCTGCTGATTCTTGCATCTACTCTTTTTGCAGGGCAGCAAACATGGGTGCCACTCAACAAGGACGCTGAACAAGACGTTGTAGTGAATGTGCTCACATCAAACGATAACCTCATTGAGATCGAGTATGCAGTCAATGGCTTCTATAAAGAAGAGGTGCTTATTGACGGCAAGGCATACTCAAAGATTATTCTTCCTCATGAGGGATTATTCCTTGATCGAGGTTATCCTGAACTTCCTCATATTAATAGAAGTGTTCTTATACCTCCCCGTTCACACATGGAAATAACAATCGTTCATTCCGATTTTGTAGAATTTAAAAACATCGACGTGATGCCTTCAAAAGGCAGCTTCTCTCGTGAAATCGATCCTGAAGATGTGCCCTACACTTTTGATGCCATGTATCATGAGGATGCATGGTATCCAGAGGAAATCGTGTTTGCACGCGATCCTTACATTATGCGGGATGCTCGTGGTATGGTCATACAGATTCAGCCCATCCAGTATAATCCTGTACAGCATAAACTTCGTGTGTACACGAATATAAGTGTGCAGGTGACTGAAAATGGCTATAGCGACGTAAACACCAAGGATGTGGGTCTCTTTGAAAAAGAATCAGTTGTTGCATCTTTCCTTGAGATTTATAAGACACAGTTCATAAATTTTGAACGTGCATCACAACACTATCGACACACTCCCACTCCTGCTGTTGGATCTATGCTCATCATAACTTATGATGATTTTGCAGATGAAATGCAACCCCTGTACGAATGGAAGAACAAGAAGGGTATTCCAACTCAGATGGTTAATGTCAGCACACTGGGAAATAATTATACAACCATCAAAAACTACATCCAAAATCTCTATGATACATGGAATCTCGCTTTCATTCTTCTTGTTGGCGATGCTCCTCAAGTTACTCCATATGAAAATAATAAAGATCCCCTTTATGCATGCCTTGAGGGTGGAGACCTCTATCCCGATGCTTTCGTCGGACGATTCTCTGCAGAAAGCAGCGCACACGTGGAAACCCAGGTCGACAGGGTGCTTTATTATGAATCCAACCCTCTCATTTCAGGTGACTGGATGCATAAAGGAACAGGCGTCGCATCTGCACAGGGCTCAGGTATTGGATACAATGGCTGGGCAGATTATGTTATGATGAACATCATTCGTGACTCTCTACTCGCGTGGAACTATACTCATGTTGACCAGATATATGATCCCTCAGGAACTGCTTCTGATGTTTCAAATGCAATCAACAATGGACGAAGTCTGGTGAATTATTGTGGTCACGGTTCAACAACATCCTGGGGAACAACCGGATTTTCAGTCTCAAATATTAATGCGCTGACCAATGATTATATGTATCCTTCAGTTATCTGTGTTGCCTGTCTGAATGGTAACTTTGTGAGCTCAACATGTTTCGCAGAAGCATGGGCTCGGGCAACGAATAGCACAACAGGAATTCCAACCGGCGCAATCGGCGTATATGCATCGGTCATAAGCCAGGATTGGCAACCTCCAATGATAGCTGAGTACCATGCAAATATGTTCCTCGTAAATGAAAAAGTCACGACTCTTGGTAACTACTTTTTCAGTGGTGCCATGCAAATGATGGATGAAAATTTTTCAGGTGGAACTAACGAATTCAAGTATTGGACAGTTTTCGGAGATCCCTCCGTCAAACTTCGAACAAACACACCTGCCGCACTGACGGTCAATCACAATCCGATAATTCCACTCGGCTCAACAACTTATGATGTCGAAGTTGTAGGTGTTGAGAATGCTCTTGTCGGATTATATATGGACGGCACTTTGTATGGCTACGGCTACACGGATGAAACAGGTCTCGTTACTGTAAACCTGGATGTTCCTTTAGTCAATCCCGGACAGATGACGCTTACAGTTACTGCCTACAACACAATACCTTACATTACTCTTCTCGATGCGATCGTGCCTGTTCAGGTAGATATCACTCCTGACAATATAAATGTTAATCAATTAACGGATGTTACAGTAACAGTTATGGACAGCGATGGCATCAATCCTGAAATCGGCGTAAACGTCTGGGCAGAAGGGCTTGATTTTACTTCAGACATTATTGTAACAGATACAAACGGCGAAGCTGTTCTTTCAATCAACTTTC
Organism: Cloacimonetes bacterium SCGC AAA252-N17; assembly: GCA_000404785.1. GTDB lineage: Bacteria > Cloacimonadota > Cloacimonadia > JGIOTU-2 > JGIOTU-2 > Celaenobacter > Celaenobacter polaris. The sequence continues at coordinate 17,062 of ASNI01000040.1, read as the reverse complement.
AATTTGGGCCCACTCTTCAAATATGCGGACAGCGCCCTGGTGATGACTATCTTCTCTTTAATGAAGCTCTCATAATCAATGCTTTAAGCTTAACTGATCCGAACATCGATGTTACAACAACGTTTGGTTTGTATGATACCCTCGCAATGAATCTGGAAGCTACTATCAATCAATATTGTACTGATAACGGAACAATGCTCTGGGCAAAGCTTAATAACAACGGCTACACCAACACCTTGAGCAACTCCCTGCTTATGACTCCTGATGAACTTGGTATAGTCCGTGCTATCATATCAAAAACTGGTTATGATCTTTATGAAGAAGATTTTCCTGTTATTGTTGCATTCGGAACTGTGTCCGGCACACTGACTGACAGTGATAATGGTTCTGCTATCTCCAGTGCAGAGGTGCGCTTCTTTGAAGAAGGAGCAGTACCTGATGATGATCCTCTTTTCACCGCAGTAACAAATTCCTCAGGATTTTATAATGTTACCTCGGACCAAGCAGTTGATCATTATGATATTTATATTAATAAATGGGGATTCAATCCCTATCAGGAACTGAGCTACTTCCTTGGATATGGAGCTAACACTCATGACATGCAGCTCGATCCTGTTGAGAGTGGCTTCATTTCCGGTAATGTGTATGATGATTTCATAATTCTTGGAAATGCAACCCTCTCCTACTGCCGCAGCGATAATGGTGAAGAGTATGCTTCCGTGCAGACAGCTGGCGGCGGCTACGAAGTCAGTCTTCCGAACTTCACATATACTCTTTATGTGACTGCTGAAGGTCATGTTCCTTATATTGGAACACTTACTGTAAATGGCGATGCACAATATGACTATCATCTTGGGTACGCAGATCTTTATTCTGATTTTGAAGCTAATGACGGTAATTTTGTAAGTAGTTATGCAGGTGGATGGCAGTGGGGAGAACCAACTGCTGGCGGCATTACTGCTCACTCCGGAATCAACCTCTGGGCAACTGTACTTGGTGGATATTATGGTACTAATTATGCAGACTGGACACTTGATTCTCCAGAGTTCACTGTTCCAGCAGATGCTACTCTTTATTTCTGGCATTATTATGATTTCGAGGGCACTACTACCCTTTGGGATGGTGGAAATGTAACCATCTCAACAAACGGCGGAACAGCTTACAGTTTGATAACTCCAGAAGGTGGTTATACTGGAAATATTTCTGCTCTCAGCGCTCAGGGCTTTGGTGGTCAATTGGATGAATGGGAGCAAGTTGAATTTGATCTTTCTTCCTATGCGGGTAGTACAGCAAATATGCGCTGGAATTTTGGCTCTGATACTTCAGTAAATTCTTACTATGGCTGGTATATTGACGATGTCCTCATCGGCGATCCAAGTACTAGTTATGAAATACCCGCTGTCAGTGTTGATGATCCTCACCCTGTTCAGACAGTATCACTTCACCAAAACTTCCCGAATCCTGTTCAAAATTCCACTACCTTCTCCTTTGCATTGCCGCAGAATATTCAGAAAGTTGAACTTTCCATCTACAACATCAAAGGACAGCTCGTGAAAACTTTCTCACCTAATATTGATGATGGACCTCATTTTGAGATCGAATGGAATGGAAAAGACAGCTCCAACAAATCGGTTGCTAGTGGAGTTTATTTTTATAGACTCACCACAGGCCAGAAAGAAATTACGAAAAAATTACTCTTATTGCAGTAAATTATTGATGGGCTTGCGGGATGAAATACTCCCGCAGGCTTAATTTAATGAATTAGGAAAATAAATTCTATGCAGGAAATATTTTATATCTCAACCCTCAAAGGAATAAAGACCCTCTCCTCTGACCGGCGGCTGAAGATTCTTCGTCATCTGGTTGATAAGAGATATACAGCCCAGGAACTCGCACTGAAGTTCAAGATCAAACCCAATGCGCTCTGGTATGATATGCAACAGCTTGAAAGCGCCGGACTTATTGAACTGGTGGAATCCGAGCACGTGCGGGGCACTATCAAAAAATACTTTCGGGCTGTTGCAAAGAACTATTTCGTTGACGTCTCTCTCGGGGAAGCAGAACTCAATAAAACTAATGCCCTACATGTATTTCTCAACCAGGAGATTGAAGACTGGCGAAGAGAGCGGGTCATCAAGGTACGCTTCAAAGACATAGCCAACAAGATCATTACTCACAATCTTGGTATAAAAGAAAACGAAAAAGTTGTTATCAGCTACCAGCCGATGCATAGAAAACTTGTTGAAGACCTTATGGTAGAGATCGCCCGTCATGGCGCCTATGCAATACCTATCTTCTGGACAAAACGAATGGAGTATAATTTCATCCGTTATGTCCCGCTTTCCTATGCCACAAAGGATGTGATCAGTGATTTCCTTATTAATGATATAGATGCCCATATTATCTTTTCAGGAGAATTCCTTGATGAGATCGAAGGGGAACCCCTCAGCAAAGAACTCATCAAAAAAAGTGATCTCATTGAAGAAGCAAAACGGGAAAACGTCCGCAAAACCTATGAAACGGATGTCCGCTTCCTTACAATCGATACGATCTATAACAATTTCCAGGAAGCTGATGCAGAACTCCGAAGCGAAATGTACTGGAGAGCATTGAACGAAGATCCGAAAAGTCTTACTGAAAGATGTAACAAGGTAAAAGATCTACTTGCGGAATCTAAGAATATTTCCATTGATGATAGTAATGGCAGTATGATCGAGATAAATCTTCCAACGGACAGAGTGATTCAGGTCAAAGACGGCATTGCGAATTCACCTGCTACAGATTCTGAACTTCCGGGCGGACTCGTTGTTGGATTGCTCGAAAAAGGCAAGATCAATGGAAAATTCCATACGGATTTCGCCTATCTCTACGACACACTCTTTGAAGAAGTCGATATCATTATTCATGACAATAAGATCATAGAAATGAAAGCAAAGACGGATAATGATAAGCTTCAAACACTTTTTAAAAACGCCAGTGGAGATAAAGATCTCCTTGGTTCGTTTACTATTGGAATGAATCCCGCACTGCATAAGAATATTCATCATCCATACATAAATACAAAGATCTTTGGTGCGCTCACTCTGCAGGTTGGCTGGTATGAACTCGAAGCTACCGGCATAGACTCAAATATGATAGCACAATTCTATATGCTAGATAAAATCATTAAAGTCGATAATAAAATTCTTTTTAAAAACGGAAAATTAGAAATATAAAATAAATTAAGGGGATCAGTATGAAAAAACTAAGTATCCTAATACTCATTCTTTTTATTGCATCCATCAGTTTTGCAGATGTGATAACAAAGACCTACTACTTTAATGCTCCTGAAATCGAATTCGATGGTGAATATGCTATTCTTCAACTGGAAGACAGCTACCATCTTGGAAATCCAGGCGAACCTTCCCTGCCCTATATTGGCATTAATCTTCTCCTCCCGCAAGAACAAGCCATCTCTGATATATCAATTGAATTCTATGAATAAACTCCTCTCGGAAACTACACGATCTACCCCAAACAGCAACCAACACCTCTTTCATTATTAGATCAGGCAGAATTTACTCCTCCAGACCGAGCTATCTATTCAAGTGACTCACCTTTCCCAACCAGGCAATACAATGATTATTCAACACATTATCTTGCAGGTTATTCTGTGGGCTCTTTTGCTGCAACTCCTATTACCTATATCCCTTCTACAAAGGAACTAAGCTACTACAAAAAAGCTGTTGTAACCGTAGAGACTTCCTATGATAATACTGCATCTAATTCGCAGAGATTTCTTCATGAAAATCCTGCTATTGAAGCCAGACTGGCAGCTCTTGTTGATAATATCGAACTTCTAACTACCTACACGATTCCACAGTCAAAAGCTGACGGATGGGATTACATAATCATCACCAACGATGCCTTTGAGGATGATTATCAGGCTCTTGCTGATTTCCATACAATGAGAGGTTTGAAATCAAAGGTCACACTCGTAAGCGATATTATGATCAATTATCCGGGTGTTGACGTCGGAGACCAGATCCGCAACTATATCATTGCAAAATATGACGATTATCCTGTCCAATTCGTACTTCTGGGTGGAGATACGGACATCATTCCAGACAGAGGATTATATGCTGATCCCGGGTCTGGATATGCTGATGACGATATCCCGNCAGATATGTATTATGGCTGTCTTGATCGTTCCGCAGCTCCGGGTGCTGGACCCGACTGGAATAATAATAACAACAGTTTATGGGGTGAAGAGAACGAAGCAGATTTCTTTGCAGAAGTTTTAATTGGTCGAATCTGCTCTAACAACAGCACTGAAGTTGCAAACCAGATAAATAAAATTCAACTCTATTTAGAATCACCAATAGTTGGTGAACTGGAAACAACTCTTATGGTTGGCGAGAACCTCTGGACAGGAACCTACGGCGGCACTTATATGGATGAACTCCTTATAGGAAGTTCTTCAAATGGCTACACAACTGTCGGAATTCCCGGAACATGGACAGTTACTACACTATATCAAATCAATTATAACTGGACTTCCAATGATCTTTATAATGCACTGAACCTTGGACCGAACTTGCTTAATCATCTCGGACACGGCTCTACAACCCACTGCCTGAATATTGATAATTCCGACCTCAATACCTATAATCTCACCAATGATGGTCTTACTCATAATTTCTACAACGGCTATTCACAAGCATGTTATTCGGGCTCAATCGATAACAGAACTTCCTCGGGCTATTATGGCTCCGATTGTTTCATGGAAATCATAACCAATATGTCAACTGCTGCATCGGCATTCGTTGGAAACAGCAGATACGGCTGGGGACAGCAGGGCGGCACAAACGGTGCTTCACAACATTATCACAGACAGTACATCGATGTATATTTTGATGATGGCATATATTCGGTCAGCGGAGCAAACCAGCTCTCAAAGGAACACACACTTCCTTTCATAACCGGTGATGAACTTATGCGCTGGTGTTGTTATCAACTTAATGAATTTGGAGATCCTGCACTCGTGTTATGGACTGCAGAACCCTCTACACTCACGCCCGTTTATCCTCAAACCATCATGGCTGGCGTCCCGCAAATAGATGTCTCTGCTCCGGCAGGATCCAGAGTTGTAGTGTATGATGATGACACAATTTACGGATTTTGCAAAATAAATATTCTGGGATCAGGCACAGTATTTTTCGACACTGTTCCAAGCGAATCGGGCATTCTTCATATTGCGGTCGTTGCACATAATTACTATAAATATGTTGGAGATATCACTGTTACTGCAAGTGTCGTAACTATATATCCCGACACAATCAATGTGAACGTTCCAACACAGGTCACAGTTGAAGTTATGGCTCCGGATAGCGTCTCTCCTCAGGTGGGAGTTAACGTCTGGGCAGAAGGGCTGGACTACATCTCGGCTACCGAAGTTACTAATGCGACCGGCACATCAATTCTTAATTTGAACTATAGTTACGGTCCGATACTAATGATCTACGGACAAAATCCGGGTGATGAGTACTTCCTCTTCATAGAAGAGCTTAATGTAACTGCTCTCGATCTTACGAATCCTTCTTTGAACGTAACCACAGATTTCGGTCTGGAGGACACCTTTGCACTCAATCTCGAAGGTACTATTGAAGCTTATGCAGATGAGAATGATTTTACGCTATGGGTTAATGTTGATGGAACAGGTTTCAACGCTGCAGCAGAGATAACTTGTGATGTTACCCCGACAACTATGATTCCTGTCCATGCAATCATCGCAAAATCGGGATATGATCTTTATGAAGAGAATTTCCCTGTTATTGTAGCATACGGAACTGTATCCGGTATTGTAACAGAAAGCCAGAATGGGTCTCCTGTAACAAGTGCCGAAGTCTGCTTCTACGAACAAGGGGCAAATCCCAATACTGATGATCCTGTCTTTGTTGCCACCACAAATGCTTCCGGTCTCTATGCTTCTGAAGAAGGCAATCCGGTTGATTATTATGATATCTATATTACAAAATGGGGATTCGATCCTTACCAGGAATTCAGCTACTTCCTCGGATACGGCATGAATTCTCATAATATAGTGCTTGATCCTGTTGAAAGCGGTTTTATTTCCGGTTATGTCTATGATGATTTCTTAATTTTAGGTAATGCAACACTTACTTATATACGAAGCGATAATGGTGAAGAGTATGCTTCTGTTCAGTCAACGGGCGGCAGCTACGAAGTCACTCTTCCAAACTTCACTTATCACCTCTATGTCACTGCTGAAGGTCATGTTCCCTATGTTGGAACACTGATAGTGAACGGTGATGCACAATATGATTACCATCTTGGGTTTGCAAAGCTTTTTGATGATGCTGAAGATGGAACGGCTCAATGGACTTCCGCTGATTGGGGAGCAACTGAAGAAGACTGTGTTTCACCAACTCATTCTTTTACAGACAGCCCCGGGGGCAGTTATCCCTCCTGGACAACGGCTATTTTGCAACTCACGAATCCAATCAATCTGAGCAGCTTGGAGGGTAGTGCAAGTCTGTACTTCAATGTAAAATGGGATATAGAACCCAACTATGATTATGCTCAGGTGCAGGCATCGACAAATGGAACTACCTGGATAGCACTCGAAGGTGAATACACAGAAGCCGGCACAGGAAGTTACCAGCCAACCGGAGAACCGGTTTATGACGGCACACAAGCAGATTGGGTTGCAGAAACTTCTGATCTCTCTGATTTCGCTGGCGAAGATCAGGTTTATATCAGATTCCTGATGGCTTCTGACGGCTATGTCGAGGAAGATGGCATCCATGTTGATGATATTCTTATTGGAGATCCTGCTTCCAGCTATGAAATTCCTACGTTCTCAAATGATGATCCATATACAATTAATCAGTTCAAACTCAACCAGAACTTCCCCAATCCTGCTACCGGCTCGACAACGATTTCCTTCTCATTGCCCGCGAATACACAAAACGCAACACTCAAAATATATAACATCAAAGGGCAACTTGTGAAAACCTTCATTCCCGAAACAAGTCCTGTTGGCACTGCCATTGATTTTGTATGGGACGGTAAGGATAATCATGATAAGACTGTTTCCAACGGCGTGTATTTTTACAGACTTGAAACAAATGAAAAGCAAGTTACTAAGAAATTGGTTTTGATGCGATAGTCTCCGCATAAAACATATAAACTAAGGACGCACATCGATTCCGGTGTGCGTCTTTTTTTTTCCTTAATCTGGCTACAAAGCCCCTGCTTGGTAGCCGTATCAAATCCAAATCCAAACTGTGAGGATTTATTATTGTAAATCCAAGCGAAAACTTCTTGACAGAGAATTCAAAACTTAACAGAAAAGAAACTACACAGGATTATTATGAAAACAAGAGAAAGATACAAGGACACGATTTACGCCATACCAGATAGGATAACTACATATAAATTAAAACAGATCATAAATATCACCAGCACTTATTCTGGAATATCTGTATGATTAACAATTAGAATTAATATGAGGAAAAATGATTGATATCGCCCTATTGATTGCTAGCTCAATTGCCACTTTTGGATTTGGTAGAATTTTAGAAAAAGGTTATGATGGACTATTCAAAAGCAAGAAAGATTTTCAGAACAGACTCTTTGAAGTTATTCATAAAACTATAGATATTTACAAGAAAAAAAATCCAATTCCTGAAGGAGATGGAAAATTCCCTTTTTACGAATCTCAAATTCTTCTTGATACATTATTAAAATACAGATTGTTTGAACAAAGTGATGAGATATTAAAACCACAGAATATAATTCTTAAATTATCAGAAAATCCCAACATCATAATTCCAACACAACAAGAAATTGAATTATTCCTGCTTATTTTTGAAGATTCCTTAAAAGAAGACGATAAACTGAAAGAATTGTTTTGTCTTGAAAATGCACCAGAACAAATCTTCGAAATGTCTAAGATTCTAAATTTAATTTATTCAGAATTTTCCACATATTTGATAACTCTTGATAAAAAAGCTGATATTCAAGAACAGTTAAGTCTAGAAATTCTACACAAATTAGAGGGAAAAAATTTAACCAAACAATGCAAAATTAAAAAACATCCCCAGCTCAAAATCCTCACAATCACAGCAAGTCCAAAAGAAGAAGATATATTCTGCGAAAAAGAACAGGAAGCCATTCTTGATGCTTTTCATAAATATGATCATAAAAGATTATTCGTTGATATTCCCGATCTAATTGAATCGACCATGTATGAGATCGCCAAATACCTGAAAGACGGGAAACACGATGTTCTGCAGATCACTGCTCACGGTAGTATCAATGAAAACGGGGAAGGTTATCTTGTTTTTGAAGAACGCGATGAGAAAAAGAAGGGATTTAAGAATATAAATATCTACGGCACAGATCTTGCAGAACTGCTCAAAAACTTGAAAGAAAATAATGAAGTCAATATTCAATTGGTGATCCTTTCGTCCTGCTATTCAGGAAACGATAATGAAGCCTATAATTCTGTAGCTAAATCTCTTTCTGCAGCGGGAATTCCCAATGTGATCGGAATGAGAAAAACTGTTTCTCACGATGCCTCGATTGTCTTCAACACAAATCTATTTAATGCATTATTAGATGGCAACAATATACAAGAAGCTTTCGAAAAAGGGAAAAGCGGAATTGCCGATCTGGAAAACGACAGAAGATTAAAAAACCCCAAATTAACTTTTGAATCTGAGATCGATATTCCGATTTTATATACCAACCAACCTGAAATTACCATCGATGACTTTTCAAAACATGAGATCATTTCCGAATCAAGGGTTCATCTCAGGCAATTTAAAACAAACACTGTTACACGTGGATTTATCGGACGCAGAAAACAAATTCGTGAAATTCTGAAACGGATACAGGAAAAGCAGACTGCCGTCGTTCTCAAAGGTCCCGGAGGAATCGGGAAATCTACTCTTACAGCAAGAATCCTGATGGATCTGCTCAGAGATGATTATATCTACCTGGAATTTCAGGGGAAAATTACTCCAGCTGAAATTCTGGAGAAACTGACCGCAGAATCTGCCAAACTGCATTCCATACAAATTGCTGAAATTAAAACAGCAATGGTTTACATCACCGATATAAGAGAAAAACTGATATACCTCTACAACATATATTTTTTCCAACAGAAAATTGTGATCGTTTTTGATAATTTTGAAGATAATCAGAATTTGAAAAATGATAAAAACATAGATAAGGAACTCAGATCTTTTATTAAAAAGATGCAGACATTATTCTCCGGATCGGATTCCGTTATAATATTCTCTACCCGCTACAACCTGCCGGGATTTGAAGCAAATACGTTGAATGTGCCTGAATATACTCCCCTGGAAATCCAGAAGAAATTTTATTTCAGTAAATCTCTACAGAAACTGGATGAAAGATCACTAAAGCAAATTAATGATACTGTTGCCCGTAATCCCCGATCACTCGATTTGATGAACTCACTCATTGAAACAAAATTCCAAAATGTTGAAATCGTAAATTTAACTGATATTGCAGGTTTAGCCGTCAAATTGAAAGAAATCCTCAGAACTGGCGCTAACCCAACTGATGGAGACGACTTCGCACCCTTTATCCTGGAAAAACTACTGGAACTGCTTTCTAAAGAACAATTTGATCTCCTTAAAGTAGTCTCTACTTACAGGAGACCGGTAGGCTTCAAGGCGATCTCATTTTATGCTCTTCCGGTTGCAGAAAGCGATCTGGAAACCCTGGAAAAAATATCGTTAATCGAGATCATCCAGATTGAACAGCAGAATTTCTATTATACTCACCGCCTAACTGCTTCCTACTTCAGGGCGACTCTGGAAAAGACCGAAATAATTGAGTTAAATGATAAAGCAGCAAAATATTGGTTAACTGTTTTTGAAAAAGAAAGAACAATTGAAAGCCATTTAGAAGTCCGTGAACACCTTTTAATAGCAGAGAAATATGATGAAGCCGCCTCTATTGCCTTTAGCGCTGAAGATGCATTAAGCAGGTGGGGTGATGTTTTTGCTGCCTTGAAGCTCAACCTTGAAACTCTGGAAACAAATATTTCCAAGAAGAATACTGGAATTGCCAAATCAAATATCGGTAATATTTATTCCGATCTGGGGGAACCGCAAAAAGCACTGAAATATCTGATGGAAGCTTTGGAAATACATAAGCAATTGAACTATAAACAGGGAGAGGCTTCAGATCTGGGAAATATCGGTTTGATTTATTCCGCTCTTGGAGAACCGCAAAAAGCACTGAAATATCTAATGGAAGCTTTGGAAATACATAAGCTATTGAACTATAAACAGGGAGAGGCTTCAGATCTGGGAAATATCGGTAATATTTATGAGAATCTTGGTGAACCGCAAAAAGCACTGAAATATCATCAGGAGGCTTTGGAAATTGATAAGCTATTGAACTATAAACAGGGAGAGGCTTCAGATCTGGGAAATATCGGTAATATTTATAAGAATCTTGGTGAACCGCAAAAAGCACTGAAATATCATCAGGAAGCTTTGGAAATTGATAAGCTATTGAACTATAAACAGGGAGAGGCTTCCGCTCTGGGAAATATCGGTAATATTTATAAGAATCTTGGAGAACCGCAAAAAGCACTGAAATATCTTATTAACTCGATGCTGATCTATCTTCAGATTCAATCGCTAAACATCAGAATTGTTATTAACAACATCATTGACATAATAAGAAAAACAAGTTTAGAGCAATTTGAAAAGTACGTGAATGAACTTGGCTACAAATATGAAGAAATTAAAGCTATTATTGAGCAGAATTATCAAGACCAAAGCAATGATCAAACTGAGCAGTTAAATAAACAATTAGTGGAACATTCTGTAAAAGCGATAAAAACTCATCGAAAGGAAGAAGACCATTATGCGGAGCTGGAAGAACAAAGAAAAAATCCGACTGCAAATACACATCCAGAAATTATCAAATATTATGACTTTCTTATCGAACATGCCAAAGGCAAAAAGGCAGAAGAAATAAAAAATACGGTAGATAAACCGTTGTGGGATATGTTTGTTCAAATACGAGATAAAATAACAACATAATTGCGGTCATTAAATACTATTGCCTAACTCGTCCTAAATTGAACTTGTGAACGAGTATCACAAGTATCAGCGACACCATCAATCCAACATAAATTTGACAACAATTCGTCCTGCTCCTTCTTTTCATTTTATATGACTTCGCAAAATAAAAACAAAGTCTGGACAGTCAAGGACGTGCTCTTCTGGACATCGGATTACTTCACGGAAAAAGACATTCCATCTCCACACCTGAATGCAGAACTGCTCATCGCTCATGTGCTGGAATGCTCCCGTCTCGATCTGTATCTGAAATACGACAAACCCCTTGCTGAGAAATATCTATCAAACATAAAAAAATTAATCAAAAGCAGGGCTTCCCACTATCCTATTCAATATCTTCTTGGCGCTACAGAATTCTATGGAATTACTTTCTTTGTTGAGGAAGGAGTTCTCATTCCGCGTCCTGAAACAGAGATCCTTGTCGATGCAGTTATTTCATATATAAAGGAATCTGATCAAAATACATGGTCACTTCTGGACATCGGTACCGGCTCGGGAAATATCCCAATTTCGATCAGCAAATCTTTCAAAGAAACGGAAAAGGACATTCAAATTGTTGCCACTGATATTTCTGAAAAAGCATTAAAACTCACAAAGAAGAATATTGATAATTTGAAAATCGAGAATATTTCATTGTTGCATTCCAATATTTTTGATAAAGCTACAGGCACGTTTGACTGCATCATTTCCAATCCGCCATATATCAGTGAAAAGGAATTCAAGGAATTACCAAAAGAGGTCAGGGATCACGAGCCGAGAGAGGCGCTTTTTGCGAAAGAGGACGGGCTGGAATTCTATCATAAGATCTTACAGAATGCCGAGAAATATCTCAAAAAGAATGGTCGAATATTTTTTGAGATCGGAGCTTATCAAAAAGAAGAACTCTCTAAGCTGACAGAACAATATAATTACAAAATCATTGACATTAAGAAGGACTACAATGATTTAGATCGAGTTTTAATACTCATAAATAATACATAGAAGTTGGATTTAAAATGGATGAAATTTTAGTACGCGGTGGACGTAAACTCACAGGAACAATTGCTGCAAACGGATCGAAGAATGCCGGGTTACCTATTCTGGCTGCCACACTCCTTGCCGATGGAGAATATTATATAAAGAACATTCCGGATCTCTCCGATATACGAACAATGATAAAACTGCTCAGAACGATCGGTACCGAAGCTGAATTCACAGACCATGAATTACGTATCAATACAAAAGAAATAAAGAACCATGAAGCCCCATATGAACTTGTGAAAATAATGCGTGCCTCGATCTACGCACTTGGTCCATTACTCGCTCGCTGCGGACAGGCAAAAGTATCCTTTCCCGGAGGTTGCGCACTTGGTGCCCGTCCAATAGATTATCATCTGGAAGCGCTTCATAAGCTGGGTGTGACCATCCAGATAAAACATGGTTACATATATGCGAAAACCAAAGGGCTGAAAGGTTCTGAAATATTTTTTGAGAATAAAACTGTCGGTGCTACTGCAAATGTGCTCATGGCTGCAGTTCTCGCAGAAGGTACCACAGTCATAGAAAATGCTGCCTGCGAACCAGAGATCAGCAATCTTGCAGAATTCCTCAATAAAATGGGTGCTCATATCGAAGGACACGGCACAGAGAGCATTACAGTTCATGGTGTAAAAGAGCTTCATCCTGTTGATTATTCACTTATTCCTGACAGGATCGAAGTGGGCACACTTCTTGTGGCAGGTGCTATCACCAATGGGAAGATCACAGTCACAAACTGCATCCCGGAGCACTCTGGCATTGTGTTGAACAAACTACGCGACATTGGATATACTGTAGAAACGCAGGAGAATTCAATCACAATCTATAATAAAGGCAAGAGAAATCCCGTCGAAATATCCACTAATCCCTATCCCGCATTCCCGACCGACCTTCAACCGCTCTTTGCCGCTTTGCTATCTACAATTGAGGGCAAGAGCATTATAAATGAAAATATCTTTTCTGACCGATTTATGTATATAAGCGAACTGCAGCGTCTTGGGGCTGATATAAAATTATCGGGAAACAGGATCAGCATCAATGGCGGCAAAAAACTCTCAGGAGCACCTGTAATGGCTCCTGATATTCGTGCTGCTGCTGCACTCATTACTGCTGCTCTCGCTGCAGATGGAGAAACAAAAATATCCAGAGTATATCATCTTGATCGTGGCTATGAATATTTTGAGAATAAACTTGCTTCACTTGGAGCTGATATTGAGAGGATAGAAACCGACGCACTCTATTGATCATGCTGAAATTTTTTAGAAATTTATTCGTTTCTGTAGGTTTTATAGGATACTTTCCTATTGCCTCAGGAACGCTTACTTCAATTTTCACTGCTGCCTTATATTATTATCTCATTCCACCGCTCAATGCTGTTGGAAACCTATTACTGATCGGAATTCTGTTGGCTGTTAGCTTGATATTTGTTCCCATCATAAAAAGTGCTGAAAAAGACTTGGGACATGACAGCAGAAAGATCACTATTGATGAACTTATCGGTTTTTGCTTCGCAGTTATGTTCCTGCCTCACACTTTGATGGTCTTTATCTATGCACTTGTTCTGTTCCGTGTTTTTGATATCGTAAAACCAACTCCCATCAATCAATTGCAACAACTTCCTCATGGATGGGGTGTGCTTGCCGATGATATTGCTGCCGGTATTTGTTCAAATATAATAATTCAGATACTTCTGATAATCTTCCCGCAATTTTTCTAATTTTTTTACAAAATATACAAAATAAATTTGACAACAATTCCATCCTTTGTAACCTTTTTGTGAAATATGAAAGCAAAAGTGACATTGATCGATAAGCTACAATTCAGCGCAGTCTCAGATTCCAATCATGCAATTATACTTGATGCAGGTAAAGACATGAGCTACGATCAAGGATGCAGACCGAAAGAATTGGTTCTCATGGGTTTGATCGGTTGCACCGGCATGGATGTTGTTTCTCTCCTCAAAAAAATGAGAGTTCCCTACAAGAATATCACGGTCTCTGCTGATGCAGAACTCTCAAAAGAACATCCAAAATTTTTCACAAAGATTCACATTATCTATAACATTATTGGAGATAATATTGATGAATCTAATGTTGAGAAAGCAATTACGCTTTCACAGGAACGCTATTGTGGTGTAACTTCAATGCTCGGAAAATCTGCAAGGATCACCCATTCATATAATATTGAAAAAGAAAAGCAAGGGGAATGATCGTAAATAATGGCACAACTTAGAGACTTATTTCCTCTCAAGCAAGGAAAGGTGCGCGATATTTACGATCTGGGAAACGAGCTTCTTATCATTGCATCTGACAGAATTTCTGCGTTCGATTACATTCTTCGTGATGAGATTCCAGATAAGGGTAAAATCCTTAATCAGATATCAGCTTACTGGTTTGATCACACTGCTTCAATCATTCCGAATCATATCATCTCAACAGAAGTGAAAGACTTCCCTAAAGATATTCGGGATGCTTTTGATGACCTTGATAAACGCTCGATGCTGGTCAAAAAAGCTGAGAAATTTCCCATTGAATGCATTGTTCGCGGTTATATTACAGGCAGCGGCTGGAAGGATTATAAGAAGTCCGGAAAGGTTTGCGGAATAAAATTGCCTGACGATCTCAAAGAATCTGAAAAACTTCCCGAACCCTTATTCACACCTTCGACAAAAGCTGAAGAAGGACATGATGAAAATATTAGTTATGAAGAAATAAAACGTGTAGTCGATCCTCTCCTTGCAGAAAAGATAAAAGAGATCAGTCTTCATCTCTATACCTTTGCTCACGATATTCTTGAGAAAAAAAATATTATTCTTGCGGATACTAAATTAGAGTTTGGTTTTTATAATAATGAGATCATTCTGATCGATGAGATATTCACTCCTGACTCCTCACGCTTTTGGGACAAAGATGAGTATGAACCGGGCAGATCTCAGAAAAGTTATGATAAACAGTTTGTGCGGGATTATCTTTTATCTAAGGGAATACAACATAAAAAGGATATTTCAGCCGATGATGACATTCTTCATCTTCCAAAAGATATTATCGAAAAGACACGCGAAAAATATATGCAGGCATACACTAAGATCACAGGAAAATCATCTTTATGAAAACTATACTTATTGTTGATGACGAGCAGGACACACTGGACTATCTTTCCTATGTGCTTCCGAAAAGGAACTACAAAGTGACCACTGCCGATAATGGATTTGATGCGTTACAGATCGTTCGGGAGCAGCATGTTGACATTATACTCAGCGATATTGCAATGCCGGATATGGATGGATACGAGCTTTATTCACAGATCAGAGATTTTGATGACACAATTCCGATAATCATGATGACCGGTTTTGGATATGATCCGAATCATGTGCTGGTAAAAGCCAAAAAGGATGGCTTGCACGACATAATTTTTAAACCATTTGAGATCGATGACCTTGTTCATATGATCAAAAATGCATTAAAAAAAAACTTAGGAACTAATTGAAAGGCAATTTGAGAATATTAATTATTACCAAAGCACGGAGGTAAAATGAAAGGTAGATTCACTAGAAGTAAAGTCTCCCCCAAAAGCCACAAAAAGGTAATTGCATTCATCTACGCCAAAGACATTCAGGGCAATGATGTCATTAAACTTGAACAATATCTAGAGGAACGTGATGATCTGCATCACATCTATATCATCCTTGAAAAGAATCCCTCACAAAATATCATCACATTATGTAATAGATACAACCATATAAAACTTTTATACAGCAAAAATCCAAGGATTGAGATCGAGGACATAAAGCGGCAGTTCAATGGAGTGGAAGTAAAATTTGAAGATAGAAATTTCGAGGACATCAAAAATCGGTAACTCGAAAATCATTAGCTTCTAATATAATTTGTTCTTTGAAGAGGTGATTTTCGGATCACCTCTTTTTTTTGGAATAGTCTTTTATGGAGTAGCCGACTCCGTCGGCTTTACTATCTTTCGGCGAGGGACTCGCCGATTTCATACAATACATCAAATTATGGTTCTTTCACTTTTACTTTATCAAATTTGTATTTCTTCATTAAAAAGAGCATTTCGTTTTCATCCCTTTCAAAATAATCTTTATAACTACAAAATTTATAATCTTCACTCTTTGTAACATAACCATGTTTCACCGGATTATAATGAATATAATTAAATCTGGCGTAGATTCAAGTAATAAGTGCAACTTTTGACGATTTTATTAATTGTCAAAGAAAAGTTGCACTTATGAGAAAATATAAACAGATAACCCAAGAGCAGAGATATGAAATATCAGGCTATTCACAAGCAGGATTTAACGAATCCCAAATAGCAAAATTACTTGGTTTTCATAAATCTACAATAAACCGAGAACTCAATCGGAATGGTAGTATTTCATATTATGATCCAGAGAAAGCTCAAAAAAAAGTAGAACATCGGAGAAAGACAGCCTTAAAGTCAGTTAGGTTTACAGAAGAGATGAAGAAATTGATTATTCTCCACCTAAAAGAAGAATGGAGTCCTGATCAGATTCACGGCAGATGCAAAGCAGATAACATTGATATGGTAAGTCATGAGAGTATCTACCAGTATGTGTGGATGGATAAAAAAAACGGTGGGGAGTTATATAAGCATCTAAGGAACTCTCACAAAAAGAAGAAAAAGCGTTATAATGCCAAGGATAATAGAGGAATAATTCCAGATAGAGTGTTTATTGATAAGCGTCCTGGAATAGTTGAAGAAAAATCGCGAATCGGTGATTGGGAGATTGATACGGTTATTGGAGCTAATCATAAAGGAGTCATTGTAACTATTGTAGACAGGTTTTCTAAATATCTTTGTATGGCAAAGGTAAAAAACAAAAAGGCTGAAAAAGTTAAAGATGCTACTGTAAGTTTGTTATATCCCGTAAAAGA
>ASNI01000039.1 GCA_000404785.1 Cloacimonetes bacterium SCGC AAA252-N17 | reverse complement strand
ATTTCTTTTACTATTTATACGGATGATATTCAATAAGTTTTCCTTAAAGTGTCATGAATATGAAAAATTTTGGGGGTATGCCAAATAAATATAAAGAAATATTTGACAACCTTTTAGAAAATATTCCATATTGGCATCAGATGTCATAATTATTCAAAATAATTCAAAACTTGGCATTTGTGGAGGTACCGTGTCAGGCAAATTTATGGGATCGATCGAAGGTTCGATGACCAATAGGCGAGTGAGTATACCTCAATCCTTTAGAAATCTTATTGCGTCCTCTGCAAAGATGCTGGTCGTTGCAGTTCGCGGGAAAAATAGAA
This sequence comes from Cloacimonetes bacterium SCGC AAA252-N17, assembly GCA_000404785.1. Taxonomy (GTDB): domain Bacteria; phylum Cloacimonadota; class Cloacimonadia; order JGIOTU-2; family JGIOTU-2; genus Celaenobacter; species Celaenobacter polaris. Next base: position 27,174 of record ASNI01000039.1, on the reverse strand, counting down.
CGATTTACATCTTTCCAATGGATACCTGGAAAAAACTGGAAGAAGAATTTGAGAATGGTACCGACAAAGATAAAGAACTTTTAAAAATGTTCCGGTTCTACGCTGCAGTGCTTAAAATAGAGGGACCGGGACGTATCCTGTTACCAAAAAATTTATTGGAAATCGCTGAGATAGAAAATACGATAGTCTTTTTAGGCGAAGGGAAATTCTTTTCAATCTGGAATCCTGTTAATTTTAAACAATATGAAGATGAGATATCTCAGCAATATGATGAAAAACTGCAAGAGAATGGACTTCTTTTTTAAATCCGCAGGAGGAACAATGAAAGTATCCATCGGACAGATCATGCAATTCAAGAAGATCAAAGGAGTGAAGCTTCCTGAAGGTCCTTATAAGATCGACAACTTTGATGATGTGCCATCGGATATGGAATTTGGTCTCTTTGCCTATGAGATCAACGGGAATGTTGCTCACTATATTGATGTTGAGCAACTTAAAAACGGTTCCGAAGAAGAAAAAGAACTGCTTCAAAAATTCAAAATGTATTCATCTCTGCTTTCTGTCGAAGCCCTTCCTCACCTCATGCATCCCAAAGATATTATTGATATCGAAGAAGTGAATGATCATATTCTGCTGCATTGTGGAAATCGCTACTTCTCGATTTGGGATGGAGATAATTTCAAACATTTCGAGAAATATCTCAATTATAATCTGCATTCAAATCAAACACCCCAATATGTGCAATGAAAATCTTCCATATTCCAGTTCTTAAAGACCGATCAATTGAATTCCTTCAAATAAAAAAAGGAGGGATCTATGTTGACGCCACTTGCGGTGGTGGGGGGCACACAGAGGCAATGTTCGAACAGGAAAAGGACATTCACGTCATGGCTTTCGATCATGATAAAGATGCTATCGATTTCGCACAGAAACGCTTATCCAAATATTCGGATCGGATAATCTATGTGAACAAAAATTTCTCATATCTTTCATCTGCACTGGCGCTTAACAGGATAAATAAAATTGATGGGATCCTCTTTGATCTCGGCTTTTCATCCCATCAAATCAACCAGGATAAGCGCGGATTCAGTTATACTCAGGATGATGTTCTCGATATGAGAATGAATCGTAACAATGGAAAACTCACTGCCTTTGAAATCGTGAATTTTTATATGAAAGATCAGCTTGAACAGGTTCTACACGATTATAGCGAAGACAGATTCTGGAAGCGTATCAGCAATGCTATCTTGCAAGCGAGAAAAGTAAAGAAGATTGAAACGACCAAAGAATTGAGAGAAATTATTGAGAGTGTAATTCCCAAAGATAAGGCATTCAAAACATTATCACGAGTTTTCCAGGCGCTACGAATAGAAGTGAATAAAGAGCTTGATGCTCTTGAGAAGGGACTTAAATCATCGGTAGAGGTGCTAAAAACCGGTGGAAGGATCGCAGTCATTTCCTATCACTCCCTGGAAGATCGGATCGTAAAACAGTTTTTCAAATATGAAAATCTCGAATGTATATGCCCTGCATATTTGCCCCGCTGTGTATGTGAAAAACAAGTAAGACTGAAGATCATTACAAAAAAACCGATCATACCTTCCAAAGAAGAGATAGAAAAAAATTCACGTGCGAGAAGCGCAAAATTAAGAGTCGCAGAGAGGTGCTAATGAATAAAAAACCATCCTTACTTTTTATTATTTTTATTTCATTTTTTTGCTTTATTGTGATTTCCAGTTTGCTTCGTTCTATTTTTCTTGAACAGCAAAGGGAACTATCTATATTAGAACAAAAAATTCAGAATTATCAGGATATTACTACAGATCTGAAAAATGATATCAGCCAGCTCTCATTGGATACACGTATTATAGAAATTGCCGGCAACACACTTCACATGGATTTTCCCGAGCCCAAAAGCATAATTAGCGTGAAACAGAATCAGGTTTCATCAGATCAGGTTAATTATTCTTTATTGAACTTTATTTCTCCGGAAGCAATTGCTGCGAATAAGTAAAGAATTTACTCAGATCCATGCAAGAAAATAAGGGTAGAATTTCTTCAATAAAAGTTATCTTCATTCTTATTTTTCTTGTTTTTATATTCCGATTATTTTCCATACAATTATTAGACATTTACGGATTTTACAATAATTACCAACGTTATAAAAATAAGAAGAACATTATTCCGGCAGAACGGGGCTTCATCTATGATAGACACGGTATCATACTGGCAGGGAATAAAAAATTATATAAGCTGGAATTCTGCACAAAACTCATTAAATGGGATAAGAAAGACTCACTTTCTGTAGTTGATAGGGGAATTGTGTATGATGAGATTACTCATATTATCGCTAAGAATACCGGCAAAACCGATGAGGAATTGCAAGATAGGATCACTAAGTTTGAAAATGACTTTCCCTATGGCTTCGAGCTTGTCACTCAGATAGATGTGGCTCAAAAGGATAGGATTCTCAAAGCTCTTGCGGATCAGGGTATTCACGGAGTGCTCGATTATAAGCAAAAATCCGAGAGAGTATATCCAAAAGGAAATCTTGCAGGACCCTGGATAGGATATTATGAATACGATAACGATCTTGCTCTTTGCGGTGTTGAACTTGTATGTAATAATGAACTGACCGGTCAGGATGGCTGGTCTGAAGTGATCCAGTACGGAACCGGTGATGATTATCATTTTGATGATATGCCCTTACAGAATCCCATTGCAGGTAAATCGGTTTACCTCACAATTGATGCTCATCTTCAGGCAATTCTTGAAAAAAATCTGATCCACGGAATCGAGGAATATAATGCGAAAGGTGCGATTGGAGTAATAATTTCTCCACGAAATGGCGAGATATTTGCAATGAGAGGCATCAATCGGGATTATATTGATAGCTCTGTGCGAGCCAGTCATACTCTTCCAATTTATCCAATCAGCTGGCAATACGAGCCGGGATCAACATTGAAACCTGTCATTGCACTCATTGCAATCGAAGATAATATCTATCATGCAAATGACGTGATCGATTGCAGAACCAGAAAGATCGGCGGAAGAACGATCTCCGATGTGAAACCTTTGCAATATTTAACCTTCAAACAGGTGCTCACGAGATCGAGCAATTGCGGAATAACACGTGTGGTGGACAATATCGAACCCTATCAATTATACAAAACACTAACCGAACTTGGATTTGGACATAAAACAGGTATAATTTTGAATGGTGAAAGTGCTGGTGTAGTTCGGCATCCGAGCAAGTGGTCAAAATACTCTATGCATTCGCTCTCTTTTGGGCAGGAGTTGACTGTGACCGCACTTCAACTTGCTTATGCTTTTACTGCACTCGCAAATGGCGGACGAATGCTTCAGCCGAAGATCATCCGCCAGCTGGCGGACGAAAAACAAAACACGCTCTTTGAACCGAAAACAACGGTTGTCAGGCAGGTCTCAAATCAATGGGCTTTGGACACTCTGAAAACCTATCTAAAAGCAGTTGTCGATGAAGGGCATGGGATTGGCACCAAGCTCGGCTATATCTCTGTAGCAGGCAAAACAGGAACTGCCGAAAAACTCGATCCCGAAGGGCATGGCTATCTTAAGGGTGCTTATATCACGAGTTTTGTGGGCTTTTTCCCTGTCGAAGATCCCCAAATTGTGATGGTTATTATATATGATGAACCTGATTATGATCATCGCTACGGAAGCATCTCTGCCGTTCCGACCTTCCGAAAAATCGTTGAACAAATGATTGTTCTTCCTCATAATGATATTTTATACATTACAAATGAAGCAAACAGGGAATATGTGCTCGTTCCTGAGTGTATTGGTAAATCCGTAAAAGATGCTTGCCTGCTGTTGGTCGAACACAATATTGACTTCACCAGTTTTGGGGACGGCGATCTCGTGGTTGACCAATTCCCGAAGCCGGGTATTACCATGCTTGAAGGGTCTTCGATAATTCTTCAGGCAGGTTTTCAGATACTCACACAAAATTATCAGAATGCAAACTTGACGCAATAAATGAGAATCAAAGTCTAAGGTTTTCTATGAAAAAGTTGAATATCGAACAGATCATTACAGCGATGAACGCAACTACTACCGCGCTTGAAAATGCAGAAATAGACTGTATTATACATGATTCATGCGAGTGTGAATTGCATCCTGATAGGCAAATTCTCTTCTTTGCGATCCATGGTGAAAAGGTTGACGGACATGACTTTGTCCGGGAAGCACTTTCAAAAGGTGCATCCTTTGCCGTGGTGGATCATAAACCGAAAGGTCAGGTTGATACTCAGAAGCTCATATTTGTCGAGGATACGTTACATGCTTTGGACAAATTGGGAAAATTTTATCTCAACCGGTTTGATATTCATAAAATAGCGGTTACCGGCTCTGTCGGGAAAACAATCACAAAAGAATTCGTTGCAAATGTATTAGCTCAAAACTACAGGGTTCATCGTAGCAAGGGAAATTTTAACACGATTATTGGACTTCCCATTACAATTTTTGATATTGAAGACGAGCATGAAATTGCTGTGCTTGAGCTTGGAACAAATCATTTCGGAGAAATACAAGTCCTTACAGAAATGGTAGAACCCGATGTCGCAGTCATTACAAATATCGGCGAATCACATTTGGAATTCTTAGAAAGTCTTGAAGGAATTTTCAAAGAGAAGAATGATATTTTTAAGTTTTCAGCAAAAGATACATTCAAAATATTTAATGGGAATATTGCATTTCTGCAGGATTTTAAAGGGAAAAGGGATTATTATTCCTACGGATTTGACGAGGATAATGATCTTGTTGTGAGGGATATCAGGCACGAAGATCATAAATATTCATTTTATGTGAATAATGAAAAATATTACATTTTCAATGATGTGTATCATAATGTATTGAATGCCATTCCTGCAATTATCATAGGTAAGAGATTTGAACTTTCCCACGAACATATCCAGAATGGTTTAGCGATCACACCTGAAGTTGGTTTGAGAATGGAGATAAGGGAGAACACATTGAAAAAGTGGACTATTATCGCTGACTGCTACAATGCAAATCCTGTTTCTATGATCTCTGCACTGGAATATTTGCAAGCTCTTCCTCATAAAAATAAGATAGTGATCCTCGGCGATATGCTCGAGCTTGGAGTGGATAGTCAAAAATACCACGAAGATATTGGATTATTAGTTCGGGAAATGGATGTGAGGAGAGCGATCTCTATTGGAGATCATTCAAAATATTATAAATTTATCACACATTACTCATCTGCAGAGGATTTTTTATTCCGTTTTTCAAATAAGATGTTTCCCCAAGATGCTGTAATACTGGTCAAAGCATCGCGGGGTATCGCGTTAGAAAAAATCGTAGAAAGGCTGGCAAATTAATGTTTTATCATATTTTGTATCCTCTCGTAAAGGTACATATTGTTTTTAATGTTTTTCAATACATCACATTTCGGGCAATTGGTGCATTTGTGACTGCTCTTCTTTTATGCTTTTTCTTTGGTCCGAAGATCATCAAATCTTTGAAAAAGCATCAAGTTACAGAGAATATTAATGATCTACTTCCGGCTACACATCAGGGGAAAAAGGGAACTCCCACGATGGGAGGTATCATAATCGGACTTGGCTTGATCCTCTCAAGTTTGCTGTGGAATAATCTGACAAATCCCTATGTGCTTATTGCTTTGCTTGTTACTTTATGGCTGGGAGGACTTGGTTTTCTGGATGATTATCTGAAAAATGTTCGGCATGTGGAGCAGGGTTTGGTCGAGAAATATAAGATCGCAGGACAGCTTGTTCTGGGAATTCTTATAGCAGTTACTCTGTATTTCGGCTATCAGGCAAGTCATTCGATTACATATATAAGCATACCATTTCTCAAAGATACTTCAATATCACTTGGTGTATTTTTCATACCCTTTGTTGCACTCTTTATCACGTTTTATTCAAATGCAGTCAATCTTACCGACGGCTTGGATGGTTTGGCAGCAGGCACAATTGCGTTGGTTGCTTTCGGATTGGGGGTTATGTCATATGTAAAAGGGCATATTGTGATCGCTGATTATCTTAAGCTCGAATTTATCAGCGAGGCAGGGGAATTGACAGTTTTCACGACAGCAATTATTGGTGCGATCCTTGGATTTCTTTGGTTTAATATAAAGCCCGCGCAGGTATTCATGGGGGATACCGGAGCGCTCTCTATGGGTGGAATTCTTGCTGTGACGGCAATCCTTCTTAAAGAAGAGATTTTCTTCGTCATGATAAGTCTTGTGTTCGTGGTGGAAGCAATTTCATCTCTTTTGCAAAAATATTATTTTAGGCATACACGCATAAAATATGGTGAGGGCAAACGGGTTTTTCTCTGTGCGCCACTTCATCATCATTACGAATTAAAGGGTTGGTCAGAAAGCCAGATCGTGATACGTTTTTGGATCATAACAATGCTTTTAACTGCTATCGGACTTGCTACGCTTAAGTTGAGATAACATGGATTGGAAAGATAAGAGAGTCGCTGTTATCGGACTTGCCAGAAGCGGGTTAGCTGCTGCAAAAAAACTCCGGGAAATTGGTGCAGAACCTTTTTTATCAGAAGCACGATCAAGCGGGGAATTAATAAATACGATTCCGAGCATATCAGACTTCGAATATGAACTCAGCGGTCATACTGATAAAGTTCTTAACAATGAGCTTATCATTATTAGTCCTCGTGTGCCGCTTGATATTCTGATTCTTAAAAAAGCTCGCGAGAAGGGAATCCCGATCTGGAGCGAACTGGAATTCGGGTTTGAGCTTGCAAAAGACACTTCCTCAAAGATCATTGCAATTACCGGCTCAAATGGAAAAAGCACAACCACTTCATTGATTCATCATATCCTGAAAGAGAGTGGCAAAAATGCGCTCCTTGCAGGTAATATTGGATTGCCTTTTACCTCGTTTCCGATTGAAAAAGGAGAATATGAGTACATTGTTCTGGAAGTAAGCAGCTTTCAGCTCGATGCAATTGAGCAATTCAGACCCGACATTGCTGTTTTGTTGAACATCACCCCTGATCACTTGAATCGGTATCATACCTTAGATGCATACAGAAGCTCTAAATTACGAATTTTTGAAAATCAGACTGAAAAAGATTTCACAGTATTAAATTATGATGATGAAGAATGTAAACAGCTAAACAAAATCGGTTTATCTAAGAAAATATTCTACAGCGTGAATGAAAAAGTGAATGAAAAAGTGAATGAAAATGTATGGTTTGAAGATGATAAAATTGTGATAAAATCTGGAGAAAAAACTTCATATTTATACTCTAATGAGCTTCCAATAAGTGGATTACATAATGTTAGCAATGCTGTTGCTTCTTCTCTCGTTGGTGTATTATGCAGATTGGAATCTAATCAAATAATCGCAGCTTTGAAAAGTTTCAAGGGTTTAGAACATCGTCTTGAATGGGTGGCTGAGATCAATGAAAGAATTTTTATAAATGATTCAAAAGCAACAAATTGTGTTTCTGTCGAGAAAGCATTAACATCATTTGATAAGCCGATAAATCTTATTATGGGTGGTTCGGATAAAGCTGAAGATTTTTCATCTTTGATACCGCTCATACAAAAAAATGTGAGAAACCTGATTGTTCTTGGTGAAACCAAAACCAAAATTATTAAAACGTTCGAAAAATTTGTGAACACAATAGAGGTTTCCGATTTACAAGAAGCAGTCTGGACGGCATACAAAATTTCAAATCCCGATGAATATATTCTGCTATCACCCGGATGTGCAAGTTATGATATGTATAATAATTTTGAAGAGCGGGGAAAGCACTTCAAGCAGCTTGTAGGTGGGTTGAAAAAATGAAGATCTCAACAAAATTTCTGGAAGATTCGCTGATTTACATCTGTCTTATTCTGATTCTGATCGGATTGCTGCTCATCGGTAGTATTGATTCCTTTCAGTTCAAATCGCGGAATATTATAATGCAAACCACCTGGATCTTTGTGTCTGTTGTTTTCTTTATTATCTTTTTTCAGATACATCTTCAGCGCTTGAGAAGACTGGCTTTTCCGCTTTTATTACTCGGATTGATCGCTCTGGTGGCAGTCTTCGTTCCAGGGATCGGTAAAACTGTGAACAGTTCATCGCGTTGGATAAATCTTGGGAAATTTACCTTTCAGTCGAGTAATCTCGCAAAAGTTATTCTCATATTCTACATTGCTCACTTCTTTGCAAAAAATCAGGATATTCTTGAGAGATCGGAACCGAGATATTTTTTCAAAAATTTTTTCCCAGTCATTTTTGCTCTTGTTCTTTATGTTGGATTGATCTACTTTGAACCGGATCTCAGCACAGCGGGTATTCTCTTTCTTATTTTTTTGAGCATGCTTTTTATCGCGAAAGTGAAACTATCTACGATCACATTGATATCTGTTAGTGTCCTTGTTTTGCTTGTAATACTTATATCTGTCGGTCCATCCTACCGTAGAGCACGATATGTCTCATTCGTGAAATTCCTCACCGGAGAAGAGGTGAAGATCGAGAATCATGATGATACTTTTTTTCAACCAAGAGAATCACTAATCGCACTATCAAACGGCAAGTTAACCGGCAGGGGTTCCGAAAAAGGGAAAGCAAAATTGTACTACCTGCCTTTTGCGCATTCGGATTATATTTTTTCCATACTTGGCGAGGAATATGGATTTGTGGGAGGCGTTGTTCTTCTATTGATCTATCTGCTTTTATTATTAAGCTGTTTCACATTAGCACAACGTGCACACGATCCCTTTTACTCATTTCTTATCGCAGGTTTAGGGTTTGGTATTGCCTATAATATTATTGTAAATGTCGCTGTTGCAGTGAGTTTGATCCCTTCGACAGGAGTAACCTTGCCTTTCATAAGTTACGGCGGTTCAGCGCTTTTGATCGATTCTATAGCGATTGCGGTGATTATCAATGCGAGTAAGCGTGACAGGTATGAACGGCTCGAAAGGGAATTTCAATATGCATAGAATAGCAATCGCAGCAGGTGGAACGGGCGGACACATTTTTCCCGGAATTGCAATTGCACGTGAGCTGCAAAAGCAACTGGGTGAATGCGAAATTATATTTATCGGATCAAAAGATGGCATTGAAAATAAGATAGTGAAAGAAAATGGCTATGATTGCATTCCGACAAATGTGCAGAAATTATACAGATTTTTCACACTGAAAAATATTTTGTTCCCGTATTATATGCTGAAAAGTATTGCCGAGACACAGGATATTTATAAGAAATTTAATATATCAATTTTTATAGGATGTGGTGGATTTGTCAGCGGAACTGCGGGTTACGCAGCAAAACTACAAAGGATTCCAATATTTTTGCAGGAACAGAATAGTTATCCCGGACTGAGCACACGTTTCATCGCATCCTATGCCAGAAGAATTTACCTTGGAGATCAGAAAGCAACTGAATATTTGAAATGTTGTAACAAACAAATCTGCTACACAGGAAATCCAATTCGCACATTAGAAAAGACTTCACAAGAGAAAGCACTGGAAATACTGGGATTGAGAAACAAAAAGACAGTTTTCATTTACGGAGGCAGCTTGGGCTCCACTCCAATAAATAATGCAGTGCTCTCAATTCTTGAGAAATTATTACAAGACGATCTTCAGGTGATCTTTCAGACTGGGAAACGCGATCATACAAGAATTTTTCAACTATATGGAAAAAATGACAATCTTGTGATAAAACCATTTTTTGATGATATCGGCATTGCCTATTCTGCAAGCGATCTGGTTGTGTGCAGAGCTGGAGCGATCTCACTCTCTGAAGTTGCCAATTTTGGAATCCCTGCTATTATTATTCCATTTCCATGGGCTGCAGGGAACCATCAGGTAAAAAATGCTGAGAGTTTTGGAACTAAAAATGCAGCAATTGTTATCGAGGAAAAGAACTTATCGCCAGAAATTTTATTTCATGATATCGTGAATATCTTGAATAATCTGGAGAAGTACGAAAAAATGGCAAATGCGATGAAGTCTCTTGCGAAACCGCAGGCAACACAAGATATTGTCAGCGATATATTGAACATATTAGGAAAAGCATGTTAGGAAAAACGAAGAAGTTGCATTTTGTCGGTATTGGTGGCATTGGCATGAGTGGAATTGCCGAACTGCTCATCAATTACGGTTATAAAATATCCGGCTCTGACTTATTAAGATCGCACGTTACCGAACGTCTTGAAAAAATGGGTGCAGAGATAAATTATTCACATAAAGCATCAAATGTTCATAAGGATGTCGATGTAGTTGTGAAATCCTCTGCTGTAACAAACTCAAATATTGAGATAAAAACTGCTGTAAAGAAGAATATTCCGGTAATCAGACGTGCCGAAATGCTTTCCGAGCTTATGAGAATGAAAATGGGAATTTGCATTGCAGGTACTCATGGTAAGACCACCACGACTTCGATGACAGGTATGATACTCACAGAAGCTGGACTGCTGCCCACACTCGTGATCGGAGGAGTGGTGAAGAATTTTGATAGTAATGCAGTGCTTGGAAAATCAGAATACATTGTTGTCGAAGCCGACGAATACGACCGCTCTTTTTTATCATTAACTCCCATAATAGCAGGTATATGCAATATTGAAGAGGAGCATGTTGACTGCTACCCAACTGTGGAAGAACTGGAAAATGCATTCCTTCAGTTTGCTAACTCAGTACCTTTCTTCGGTTTGATCGTAGCGTGCATTGATGATCCCGCAATCAAACGACTATTGCCAAGATTTGACAAGCGTTTATGTACTTTTGGTCTTAATAAGAATGCAACAGTTCGTTCAGAAAATATTAAATATTCTAATTTTGAATCCGAGTATGATCTCATATATGCGAACAAAAAACTAGGAACCATCAACCTTGCATTACCAGGCGAATATAACGTTCAAAACTCGCTCCTTGCTGCTTCCATAGCTCTTGAGCTTGAGATTCCTTTCATAGATATTAGGAATGGCTTACAAAAATTCACCGGCGTATATCGTAGGTTTGAACGCAAAGGTTTTGTGAATGACATTCTCGTTTATGATGATTATGCTCATCATCCAACTGAGGTTAGAAAAACACTTCAGGGCATCAAGGAAGGTTCGGTTCGAAGAATAATTGCTGTGTTTCAACCTCATTTATTTACCCGAACAAATATGTTTTATAAAAAATTTGCAGAAGCTCTTATGATGTCTGATGTGCTCATTGTCAATGATATTTATCCAGCCCGTGAAGAACCGATCAAAGGCGTGACCGGCAAACTTATTTCCGATGTAGCTCGTGAGCTTGGGCATAAAAAAGTATATTTCATCAAAAACAGAGAAGATATTCCTGTGGAACTTATGAAGATGACTAAAAGTGGAGATTTTGTAATAACTATGGGAGCTGGAAATATCTTTGAAGTATCTGAAAAATTTGTTCAACTATTAGAAAAGCAAAACGCAGCTCAATCCAAGAAAAAATAATGATAGAAAGAAAAGTTTAAAGATGCCACAAAGACTCGAAGACACAAAGTTGCTTGATGTAGTAGTTGAAGTTGCATTCTTGGTGACTTTGTGCCTTGGTGGCAAATAAAAATAATGATAGAAAAATTTGAAATATTTATTGAAAAACACCACATGTCATGTGTGGCGAAAGAGGTTTCTTTAAAATTATTCACAACCATAAAATGCGGCGGAGAAGCTGATTATCTTGCAGAACCTGATAGTTATGATGAGCTTTCAAAAATATTCAAATTCATCTGCGAAAACAATATTCCTTATAAAATACTTGGGAACGGCTCAAATATTTTAGTGTCTGATAACGGATTCCATGGGATCGTAATCTCTCTGAAAAATCTTCCTTACTTTATTGAACTCCATCAAGGAAAACTTTCTGTTGCAACACACATAGAACTGGCTCATCTTCAAAAAAAGTGTATCCTTGAAGGTCTGAGCGGACTGGAATTCTTGAGTGGCATTCCAGGAACTGTGGGTGGAATTATTGCAATGAACGCAGGGGCTTTTGGTCATGAAGTGGATGGTGTCCTGGATTCGATAAAAGCAGTTACCCATGAAGGAAAAATTGTAAGCATTAAAGCTGAGAATATAGATTTTTCATATAGAAAAACAAAACTACCTTTTGAGAATTATATTATCACAGAAGGAACTTTTAATGTTCATAAAAAGAACATGCTGGAAGTGAAAGAAATCTGTGATTCCTATATTTCACAAAGGAAATCGACTAATCTCCGATATGCCCCGACCTTTGGTTCGACATTCAAGAATGGCACAGATTATTATGCTGGTGAGCTTATTGAGAAATGCGGATTAAAGGGATATGCTATTGGTGATGCTCAAATTTCTAAAACTCATGCAAATTTCATCATAAATAACGGAAATGCTTCATCAAAAGACGTGTATCTTCTCATAAAAAAGATGAAAGATGGAGTGATGAAAAAATTTGGAACAAACCTCGAATTAGAAGTTAAACTGTGGGGAGATTTTTCTTATGCGAGAAAATAGAACGAGAATAAAAGAACCAGTTTTTAAGAAGGCACTCATCATGCTTGTGCTGTGTGTGTGTATTACCGGTGCAAGTGCATACTTGCTGAGATTCGGCGTGACAAGATGGAAATGTCTCGAAATGAAGGATAGTGAAGTGGCTGGTACGATTCATATAAATCCTAATATTATTCATATTGCTCTTTCGGAATTCAAGGGAGAAAATATTTATCTTCTCGAAGATGAAATAGTTCAACAAAAATTACTGCAAGATCCGCGGGTAAAGCATGTGCGGATACTAAGAATTTTCCCGAGCACACTGAAGGTTGTTATTGAAGAACGGCTTCCTGTCGCGTTTCTTCAAACCACTCAAAACGAGCATTTTCTTATCGATGATCAGGGAGTTATGCTGGAAAAAAATGCTAATACAAATGAGTTAGATTTACCTGTCTTTTGTGAAATTGAAATAAATAATTTGACACTGGGACAGGAAGTATCAGATACAAACTTTCAGATACTCCTCGATGTGTATAGAATCTTGAAAATGAAATATCCTGATTTTCTCGCATGTGTGAAGGAGTTATATATTGATGATGGAGATGTTATCCTCTTAGAACATGAGAGAGGTGTTAGATTCATTATCGGTGATCGTGACTTTGATGGTCGTCTGGAAAAGCTTGTCTTTGCGTACCGGAATTTTGGTGTGGCAAGTTATTCAGAGATCGATGTGCGATTTTCCGATCCAATACATGAATTGGTGATATTAAAATAATGGCAAAACAACAGATAGTAACGGCTTTGGATATCGGCACAACGAAGATATGTTGTATCATTGCAGTTATTGATAAAAACAATCAGTTGAAGATTTCAGGCATTGGAGAAACAAAATCACAGGGACTTACACGGGGAATAATCAGAAATATTCGAGCTGCATCAGAATCCATTGACGGCGCAGTGCGTGCTGCTGAAAAAATGGCAGGACTTGATGCAGAGAATATCATTGTCGGTGTGGCGGGAGAAATGATCCGCAGTTTTGTTCGTCATGGCATCGCCAATATTATCAGCAAAAGCAAATATACTGAAGAGATCAACGAATACGAGGTAACTGAAACAGAGATCGAGAATGTGAAGAAGGATGCAATCAAAAATACACCTTTGACGAGCGACCACAAACTCATTCATGTTGAACCTCAGTATTTTATGATTGACAGCATCACAGGAATTATTGACCCGATCGGGATGACAGGGCACCGTCTTGAGGCAGATGTGCATTTTGTGACTGCCGACTTGAGCTATTTAAACAGTATTTACCGCAGTGTGCAGCTTTTGGGCTTGAATGTGAAAGATGTGGTGCTTCAGCCAATCGCTTCTGCAATGGCAGTTCTCAATGATGATGAAGTAGAGCTCGGGGCTGTACTCGTTGACATAGGCGGCGGTACGACCGATGTATCCATTTATTATAAAAATAGTCTCCGTTTTACTTGTATTATTCCTTTTGGAGGAGAGAACATCACCTCTGATCTGTCTGTGGGATTACGTACTCCAAATGCAGAAGCAGAAAAGATAAAGATAGATTTTGGATATGCTATTGCAGAAAATGTTGATGATGACTCAAAGATCGAGGTACCTGGAATTGGGGGCTATCCTTCAACCTTCCGCACAAAAAAGCTCATTGCGGAGATCATCAATCCAAGAATGCAGGAAATTGCCAACTTAGTTTATAATAATGTGGTAAAAAGCAAATATCTTGAGATGATCACTGCGGGGATCTCTATTTGTGGAGGAACTGCAAACCTGAAAAGTACGAACCAGCTTTTCTCGCAGGTATTTAATGAAATTCCCACAAAAACCGGTTATCCTTCATTCAAGGGAATCTATGGCGACACAGAAACTCTTTCCAATCCAAAATATGCAACTGCTGTAGGTTTGCTGTACTGGGGTGTGAAAAATTATAAGAACGAACCCCTTGCACCGGGCAAAGGTTCGATCATAGACCGTCTTTTCAAACGAATAAAAAAATGGTTTGAAATACAAAGCTTTACGTAAATCATAATCCCTAACCAAGGTCAAATAGGGAGCATATATGCTAAAATTTAATCATTCAGCGAACAAAATTTCTAAGATCAAGATCATAGGCATCGGCGGAGCAGGAAACAATGCGGTCAATACTATGATCACAAATAATCTTGGCGGTGTCGATTATGTAGCTGTGAACACCGATCTGCAGGTTCTCAACGTTTCTGCTGCGGAAGATAAATTGCAGATCGGCAAGACTCTTGTGAAAGGGTTCGGAGCAGGTGGAAAACCTGAAGTCGGGAAAATGTGTGCAGAAGAGAGCAAGGATGACATTAAAAAGACCCTTGTACATACTGACGTAGTATTTCTTACTGCCGGAATGGGCGGTGGAACCGGAACAGGCGCAGCTCCTATCTTTGCTAAGATCGCAAAGGAAATGGATATCCTCACTATCGCAATCGTAACTTATCCTTTCAGCTTTGAAGGGAAATACCGCAAAGAAAATGCAGAAAAAGGTATCGCAGAACTAAAGCAATGTGTGAACTCTCTTATTATTATCGATAATGATAAAGTCCTTCAAACATATGATGATATTGAATTGTACCAAGCATTTGAAAAGTCCAATTTTGTTCTCTACAATGCCGCTAAGACATTCACCGAGATCATCAATAAAGAAGGATATATGAATGTTGATCTTGCAGATGTGAAGACCGTACTTTCAGAAATGGGATATGCACTTATCGGATTTGGTTCTGCAACCGGTGAAGACCGCGCTGCCAAAGCCACCCATCAGGCGCTTGAAAACCCGCTGATACAGGATATTTCTCTGGAGGAATCCAAAGCAATCCTTGTGAATATAACCGTTGGCTTTGATTTTATCACAAAAGAGTATGAGGAAGTAACTAAGATCATCTATGAAAAAACAAACGAGAACACAAATATCATCCATGGACTGGTTTTTGATAAAGACCTGAAGGATGTCATTTCGATCGCGATAATTGCCACAGGAATGCTTACAACAGACAGAAAAGAAATAGATATTTCTCTACCTGAATTGGAAAAGCAAACAGCTGAAGATAGGCAGAAAGAACTTGAAGTAATAATGGCAAGGATAAAACAATCAGAGCTCCTTGCACCGAAAAATAACGAATACTCGATGGATGAAATACGCAGACAATATATAAAGGATACATCGGAATAGAATGGATTATATAATAAGATTAATAATTTATTCGCTTGCAATACTCATCGTGAGCCGGCTCACAAAATTGATCGAGATCAAAAATTTTATCACAGCACTATTGTTTGCCTTCGTACTTGGTATCGTCAATGTGCTTATAAGACCGATCTTTTTATTTATATCGATACCTCTCATCGCACTGACCTTCGGGATATTCTTGATTTTTATCAATGGTTTGATGATCATTATTGCAGCAGCATTTTTCAAAAATGTCCAAACAAAGGGCTGTCTCTCATCTGCGATCGCAAGTGTGCTTATATCTCTCGTGGTATTTTTATTTGAGATGATTATTTTTCCGGGGCAGATACAGGTCACTTATTAGGAGCGTTTCTTTACAGAAAAAAATACAATTTTTTTCCCTCTCTTTACCAAGCCCTCTGCTTGGTAAAGCCAACCTTTTCAGAAGCGGGGGCTTCTTGCTCTATTCCTTTACCAATTTAGGGACAGTGAAATGAACTGATTTCACGTCCTAAAGAATTGGTAAAGAGGAGGGGGGGCATGAATTGGTAAAGAGTGTGGAGTGTATGAATTAGTCAAGAGGAGGGGAATAAAGTAACGCAAGATTCCAATCTTGCGCATACTCAACATTGGAATGTTGAGTTACAATTATTCATTTAATTTCATCAGTATCCTAGTAAAAAACGATGTCATTCCCTCGCAAGAGGGAATCCAGTATTATTATGAATGAAAAATACACCTCCTTCACAATCTGATGGAAAATTTATTATTTCTGGATTATCTAAGTCTGGAGCATTTTTTTACAGAAAAACATACAATTGTCACACTATTCTCTCTTTACCAAGCCCTCTGCTTGATAAAGCTAACCTTTTCAGAAGCAGGGGCTTCTTACGTTATTGCTTTACCAATTTGGGATAGGATCATGAAACTTGACACATCATTCTACCCCCAAAGTTGATGTCATCAAAAAATGAATATTAAGAAGGACTAAGAACATGAAGCGAAGAGTCATTATTATGGGTGCCGCTGGAAGAGATTTTCATAATTTCAATGTTATCTATCGTGATAATCCTGATTATGAAATTGTTGCATTTACGGCAACACAAATTCCGGATATCGACGGACGAAGATATCCTGCAGAATTAGCAGGAAAACTTTACCCGGAAGGCATTCCAATTTTCGCTGAATCTGAACTTGTAGATCTGATAAAAGAACACAATATTGACATGGTTGTATTTGCCTATAGTGATGTAAATTACGAATATATTATGCATAAAGCTTCAATCGTGAATGCAGCAGGTGCCGATTTTGTGCTCCTGAGTGCAACTGATACAATGATCAAAACAACCAAGCCTTTGATAACAGTCTGTGCCGTGCGAACAGGTTGCGGGAAAAGCCAGACCACCCGTGCAGTTGTTCGATTTCTTAAGGAAAAAGGTTTGAAAGTTGTTTCGATCCGTCACCCTATGCCTTACGGAGACCTGGTAAAGCAGAAAGTACAGCGATTTGCCGAGATCGAAGATCTGAAAAAGCATGAATGTACCATTGAGGAGATGGAGGAATACGAACCTCATATTGCGATGGGCAGCATCATTTATGCCGGTGTCGATTATGGAGCGATCCTTGAAGAAGCAGAAAAAGAAGCTGATGTCATCGTCTGGGACGGCGGAAATAATGATACTTCTTTCTATACTTCCGATAAAGTATTGAACATTGTGGTTGCCGATCCTCACCGTCCGGGTCATGAATTGTATTATTATCCGGGTGAAACAAATCTCCGTCTTGCTGATGTGGTTGTTATCAATAAGATCGATTCTGCAAATCCTGAAGATGTGCTTGAAGTTCGTGATAATATCCGTTCTGTGAATAGAAATGCGATCATTATTGATTGTGCATCACCAGTATTTGTTGATGATGCGAAAGCTATCGAGGGAGCTCGCGTACTCGTAGTAGAAGACGGTCCAACACTCACTCATGGTGGAATGAAATACGGCGCAGGCGTTGTTGCAGCAGAGCGTTGCGGTGCAGCAGAACTGGTCGATCCACGCCCCTGGGCTGTTGGTACAATTGAAGCTACTTATAAAAAATATCCTGAGATCGGAATTCTCCTTCCTGCCATGGGTTATGGCGAGAAACAGATGAAGGATCTCGAGAAAACAATAAATGCAGTTGATTGTGATGTTGTCGTAATTGGAACTCCTATTGATTTACGAAGAATAATAAAAATAAATAAACCTGCCGTGAGAGTATCTTATGAATTGCAGGAAATTGGACAACCTACACTTACAGAAGTGCTTGAAAATTTTGTTAAATAGTCTTATTTAGGAGGACGAGTGGCTTTTGAAAAAGACGCAAAACGTACAATAATCGAAGAGTTTGGTTTACATGAATCTGATACAGGATCCCCTGAAGTACAGATCGCACTCCTCACTCAGAGAATTGCGAGTATTACAGACCATCTGAAAGTTCATAAAAAAGATCATCATACCCGACGCGGGCTTCTCATGCTTGTCGGGCAGAGACGAAGACTTTTGGATTATATCAAAAATAAAGATATTACTCGCTACAGAAAGTTAATTAAAGCTCTTAAAATTAGAAAGTAAGAGCAGATTGAGCAAAGAAAATTTGATTCCTTTGTTCAGACAGGAGCTACATGGATAGTAACATAATCAGAATGGAAACAGAATTTGCCGGCAGAAAGCTGATACTTGAGACTGGCAGAATGGCGAAACAAGCGAATGGCTCAGTACTAGTGCAATATGGAGGTACGGTTGTTCTTGTTACTGCCACAGCTTCCAAAGTAAAAAGAGAGGGAATTGATTTCTTCCCTTTGATGGTCGATTTTGTTGAAAAAATGTATGCTGCAGGTAAAATTCCCGGTGGTTTTTTCAAACGCGAGGCAAGACCCTCAACTACCGCAACACTTGCAGCAAGATTAATTGATAGATCCCTGCGACCTCTTTTCCCAGATGGTTTCAGAAATGATGTGCACGTAGTTGTTACGGTGCTTTCATATGATAAAAAGAACTCTCCCGAAATGCTGGGAATGATCGGCGCGTCCGCCGCATTAAGCATTTCAGATATCCCATTTCATGGACCTATTGCCGGCGTGAGTGTTGGATTAATTGATAACGAATTTGTTATTAATCCTACAGTAGAGCAGTTTGTGACTTCCCAATTGGATCTTGCAGTTGCAGGGAAAGATAATGCGATTATGATGGTCGAAGCCGGCGCTAAAGAAATTAGCGAAGAGCAGATGCTTGAAGCTCTCAACAAAGCTCATGAAAGCATTCGTGAGTTGATCGCTTTTGAAAAAGAGTTCATTGCAAAAGCTGCCAAACCAAAAGGTGAGTTTGAGATTGATGTTATTGATGAGAATCTCGTTCAGGAAGTAGAAAAAGCATCCACAGAGAAGATCCAGAATGCATTGAATGTTTCTGATAAGCTGGAGCGAAATGCAGCACTTGATACAATTAAGGATGAAGTACTTGTATCCTTTGAGGAAAAACTTTCCGAAGATGAGTTTATAGAGAAACAAAGACAGATCAATCAAGCTGTTGAAGGAAATCTAAAAAAACTGTTGAGAAAAAAGATCATTGAAACCAATACCCGTGTTGACGGCAGAGGTTTAGATGACATCCGGGACATTACCTGTGAAGTAGATATATTACCATTTACACACGGCTCTGCGCTGTTCACGCGCGGAGAAACTCAGTCTCTCGGTGTAGTAACTCTCGGCACAAGTTCTGATGAGAAAGTTATTGATGATCTTGAGGAAGAGTATAAAAAGAAATTCTATCTCCATTACAATTTCCCTCCATTCAGTGTGGGGGAAGCCGGCTTCATGAGAGGACCCGGTAGAAGAGAACTCGGTCATGGAGATCTTGCAGAGCGCTCGTTATTCCCGGTCATTCCTGTGGATGAGGACAAATTTCCTTACACTATCAGAATTGTCTCTGAAATTTTGGAGTCAAACGGATCTTCATCAATGGCAGCAGTATGCAGCGGAACATTATCTTTGATGGCTGCCGGTGTGCCAATTTCAGGACCTGTTGCCGGCATAGCAAATGGACTCATTCTTGAAGATGATAAATTTACCGTACTCACAGATATTATGGGTATGGAAGACCATTATGGCGATATGGATTTCAAAGTTGCTGGCACCGATAAAGGTATTACTGCGCTGCAGATGGATATCAAAGTGGAAGGAATTACTCACGAGATCATGTCCGTTGCCCTGGAAAAAGCTCATAAAGCTCGTTTATTTATTCTTGATAAAATAAAGGAAACTATACAGGAACCACGTCCTGATATTTCGCCGATAGCTCCTCATATTGAGATTATGAAGGTGAAAACGGACAGAATTGGCGATATTATCGGACCTCAGGGCAAAATGATCAAATCCATTATTGAAGAAACAGGTGTGGCTATTGATATTGATGATGACGGCACCGTTCGTATTGCTTCTCCAGACAGAGATTCAATTCAAAAAGCACGTGAAAAGATTGCTGCTATCGTAGAGGAACCCGAAATCGGGAAGATCTATAATGGCGTAGTCAAAAATGTTCGTGAATTTGGTTGTTTTGTAGAATTTCTTCCCCGACAGGAAGGTCTCGTTCATGTCTCAAATCTGGAAAACAAGAGAACTGAAAACGTTGCTGATGTCGTAGGATTTGGCGATAAAGTGAAGGTGAAAGTCATTGGCATCGATCGCGATGGCAAAGTTCAGTTGAGCATGAAGGACGTTGAAGGGGCTATCGTTGAACGCAATGAACGGCCGAGACGCTCCGGTCCGAATAAAAAACGCTATTAAAATACTGTGAAAATTGCCTTAGTCGTAGGGGCTCGTCCTAACTTTATGAAAGTGGGCCCCGTATACTTTGAACTAAAAAAACATTCAAGATACACACCTTTACTTATCCATACCGGACAGCACTACGACAAGAATCTCTCAGAAATATTTTTTGAACAACTTGGATTTCCCAAACCTGATGTATATCTCGGTGTGGGTTCAGGAACTCACGGCACGCAGACTGCAAAAATAATGATCGCTTTCGAACAGTTCCTTCTGCATGAAATGCCGGATCTCGTACTTGTGGCAGGAGATGTAAACTCCACTGTGGCTTGTGCCATTGATGCGGTCAAACTTCACATTCCTGTGGCACATCTGGAAGCTGGTCTGCGGTCATTTGATAGAAGAATGCCGGAAGAGATCAATCGAATTGAAACGGATTGCATTTCAAGCATGTTACTCACTCCCTCAGAAGATGCTGATGAGAATCTTCTTCGTGAAGGAATCTCAAAAGATAAGATCTTTCTCGTCGGCAATGCAATGATCGATTCTCTGATGCAGTATGAAAAAAAAGCCGAGCGAACTTCTATAATAAAGGATATTGGGATTAAAAAACATTCTTATGCTTTGATTACCCTGCATAGACCAAGCAATGTTGACGACAAAGAAAATCTTGAAATAATTCTCGATGCCTTTTCTGAGATAGCTGAGAAGATTCCACTTGTATTTCCAATACATCCTCGAACCAGAAAGCAGCTTGCAGTGTTCGGATTGGAAGAAAAAGCCAATGCCATTGCCAATCTGAAACTCATCGAACCAATTGGATATCTGGATTTTCTCAAACTCGAAAAGTATGCAAAGTTCGCACTTACAGACTCCGGCGGCATTCAGGAAGAAACAACAGTTTTCAAAGTACCGTGTTTGACATTGCGGGAAAATACCGAGCGTCCGATCACTATTGAACTTGGAACAAATCAATTAGTTGAGCTGAATAAAGATGCTATCGTTCAGAAAGTAAATGATATACTGGAAGGGAATTGCAAAATGGGAAGCATTCCTCCATTATGGGACGGTCATACTGCGGAGCGTGTCGTGCAAGTGATGGATCAGTTTAACTATTCATTTTCTTAAAAAAAGGTGGAAACCATGAAAGTATTAGTCACAGGAGGAGCAGGATATATTGGAAGTCATACCTGCGTGGAACTTCTCGAAGCAGGGCATGAGATCGTTGTTATAGACAATCTCTCAAACAGCAAACTGGAAGCGTTGGAACGGGTCAAGGAGATCACGGGTAAGGATTTAATATTTTATAAAGTTGATATTCTTGATAAAGAGGGATTAAGAGAAGTTTTTTCCCAACACAGCTTTGATGCAGTCATTCACTTTGCAGGACTTAAGGCAGTAGGGGAGTCTGTAGAGAAACCTCTACTTTACTATCACAATAATGTAAGCGGCTCTATATCTTTGTTTGAAGTCATGAAGGAATACAATGTGAAGAATATTGTATTCAGCTCGTCTGCAACTGTGTATGGAGACCCGCATACAGTGCCAATTAAAGAAGATTTCCCACTTTATCCGGCAAATCCATATGGGCGAACTAAACTTGATATTGAGCAGATTTTAAAAGACCTATATGTATCTGATAATTCATGGAATATTGTGCTGCTTCGTTATTTTAATCCGGTCGGCGCACATTCAAGCGGAAAAATTGGTGAAGATCCAAATGGAATTCCGAATAATTTATTCCCCTTTATTTCGCAAGTTGCAGTGGGCAAACTTGATGAGTTATTTGTATTTGGTGATGACTATCCCACTGATGACGGAACAGGAGTGAGAGATTATATTCATGTTGTTGATCTTGCCCAAGGTCATATTAAAGCACTTAAAAAGATCAATCAAAAGGCAGGTCTAAAAATTTATAATCTGGGAACAGGCAGAGGGTTTAGTGTCCTCGAAATCGTACATGCTTTTGAAAATGCTTCTGATAAGAAGGTCCCATACAAGATTATCGAACGCCGTTCCGGAGATATTGCGGTATGTTTTGCTGATCCTGCTCTGGCTAAAAAGGAACTGGGATGGAGTGCCGAAAAGGGCATTCTGGATATGTGTGTTGATGCATGGAGATGGCAATCAAAAAATCCAAACGGATTTTAAATTTATAAATCAGGAGATATAATATGAAAATTTCTGTTGTTGGCTCTGGCTATGTTGGACTCGCAACCGGCGCATGTCTTGCTGATGTAGGGCATATTGTGACCTGTGTTGATAATAATAAAGACAAAATTGATATGCTCAATCGTGGTGAGATGCCAATTTTTGAAAAGGGCTTAAAAGAGCTTGTTATAAACAATGTTGAGGATGATAGATTATTCTTCACAACTGATATTAAAAAAGCAACAGAAAATGCTCAGGTTATTTTCATTGCTGTAGGAACTCCTCCAGATGAGGATGGTTCTGCTGACCTTCAATATGTTCTCGCAGTGGCTAAGGATATCGGCACTTATATGAATGACTACAAAGTTGTTGTTGATAAATCAACAGTTCCTGTTGGTACTGCCGACCTTGTAGAATCAACCATTTCTAAAGTTCTGAAAGAGCGACAAGCAGATTATGAATTCGATGTGGTCTCAAATCCCGAATTCCTTAAAGAAGGTGTTGCCCTTGCTGATTTCATGAAGCCGGACAGAGTTGTCATCGGTGCAGAAAGTGATAGAGCAAAAAAACTCATGCATGAGGTATATTCAGCTTTTACATTCCAGCATGATAGAATTATTTTTATGGGGATACGTTCAGCAGAAATGACCAAATACGCTGCAAATGCAATGCTTGCAACCAAGATATCCTTTATGAACGAAATTTCCCGTCTTTGTGAAGAGGTCAATGCAGATGTAGAAGATGTACGAATAGGAATCGGTTCTGACCATAGGATTGGTTACAGTTTTATATATCCCGGGATCGGCTATGGTGGTTCATGCTTTCCAAAAGATGTGAAGGCACTTATCAAAATTGCTCATAAGCATAATTCTACTGCCAAAATTCTTGAAGCTGTCGAAGAAGTAAACGAAGAACAGAAATTAGTTATGGTTACAAAAATCGTGAACCATTTCGGAGAAGATCTCACCAGCAAGGTGTTTGCACTGTGGGGACTTTCCTTCAAGCCGATGACAGACGATATGAGAGAATCGCCATCTCAAATAATAATTAACGAGCTTATTCAGAGGGGGGCAAAGATACAAGCTTACGATCCTGAGGCAATGAAAGAAGCAAAGAGGATCTTTGTGGACAATCCCAATATAAAATATTTCGACGATCAATACTCAGCTTTGAAAGATGCAAATGCACTCCTTCTCGTTACAGAATGGAGGCAGTTCCGCATGCCCGATTTTGAAAAAATGAATTCATTGCTCAAAGAAAAAATAATTTTTGACGGAAGAAATCAGTATGAACCCGACCAAATGAAAGAATTGGGATACATCTATTATTGTATTGGACGTCCCGAAAAATAAAGGAGTTTGACATGGTTGTCTTTTTCTATGCTCAAGATAACATCAATACAGACCTGATGTTCCCCGGAAAATATACCTACGAATCTTCAGATATTGAGTTCATTAAAGAGCATTTATTTGAAGATATGGATGTTGAATTTTCGAAAAATGCAAAGCCGGGTGACATTATTTTTGTTGGAAAGAATTTTGGATGTGGTTCATCAAGAGAACAACCCTCTGTCGGATTAAAAGCTCTTGGGATAAAAGCAATTGTCGCCAAATCTTTCTCAAGAATATTTTACCGTAGTGCAACAAATCAGGGACTTCTACTGATCGAGAGTCCCGATGCAGTTGAATATTATTCGAAAGGTGAAAAAGTTGAAGTTGATGAGAAGAAGGGATTGATTAGGGTGGGCGACAAGGAGTTTTCCTTTCCCCCTCTTCCTCGGCAGATGCAGGATATTATTAACGAAGGTGGACTTTTATCATATATAAAAAATAAAATAGTTGACGAATAATAAAAAATATAGTCAACATCGTAACAAAATAAATATCAGGGGGTACAATGGAAGTTAAACAGCTTATCAAAGAGATTAAAGAAAATCTCGAAAAATCTGCAAACACAAAATCAATATTCGGCGACGTCATGAAAGTCGAGGATATTTCGATCATTCCTGTCGGCTCTTTTTCAATGAAGGGTGG
Organism: Cloacimonetes bacterium SCGC AAA252-N17; assembly: GCA_000404785.1. Classification (GTDB taxonomy): domain Bacteria; phylum Cloacimonadota; class Cloacimonadia; order JGIOTU-2; family JGIOTU-2; genus Celaenobacter; species Celaenobacter polaris. The sequence continues at coordinate 2,488 of ASNI01000039.1, read as the reverse complement.
CGGAGGTGGTGGCTTCGGTTCTATGGGACTTAAAACTGAAGCTGAATCAGAAGAGGAAATCAAAAGCGATGAGGCCGGTGCAAAATCCGGCAAAGGCGGCGGTCTTGGCTTAACTGTTGATGTCAAACCTGTTGGCTATATCAAAATCAAAGATGGCATTGCAGAATATGTTGAGATAATCGACAAGACGAAGGTAATCCTAAATACTCTTAAAGTTCTCATCTTTATGGTCGTTGTCTCTGGCATAAAGAGTCTCTTCAGACGAAAAAAGAAATAAGTGGAGACAGAAATGAACCACAAATCTGCATGGATACTAAGTTTAGGTCTAATCGTTGCAGCACTTGTTTTCGGTCTGTTCTTTTATGGAGCACGGCAGACAGACCAAACGATCAGAGTAGTGGGATATTCAACCCAGGATTTTGAAGCGAATATTGTGAAATGGAGTTTTACTTTTTCTGAAACAGTTCAAACCGGTAACATCAAAACTGGATATCAGAATATGAATGACAAGCTTCAGACGCTCAAAAAAATTTGGAATGATCTTGCAATCTCTTATGAAGATTTCAATATACAACCCATCACTGTTCGGAAGATGTACGGACAATATGGAAAGATTGAAGGCGACATTCTCGAGCAGAATATTTTTATCATCTCAAAAGATCTTGATGCTATAGAAAATCTCGCAATAAATCCTGTAGATTTCACAAAAGAAGGACTGGCATTTGAATATTCCAATATGCAGTATTTCTCGACCTATCTGCCGGATATCAAAATGAAGTTACTAGGCGCTGCTACAGAAAATGCAATTGAAAGAGCAAATGAAATCGCTAAATCAACAGGAAACAAAGTAAAAGAAATAACCTCAGCACGCACGGGTGTATTTCAGATAACCGAGCCCTACTCGACAGAGGTTTCTGATTATGGAATGTATCAAACCTCAACAAGGAAAAAATCAATACGAGTAACGGTCACCTGTACGTTCACTATCAAATAGTCCTTTGGAGGACCGATGAGCTTACGCGAAGAAGTTTTTGCCTGGTTTGATGAAAATCCTGAAGATCTGAAAAAAGAAGGATACGGCTCAAATGCTGCATTAAGGGATGCCTTTCCAAATGAAGATAGAAAAACTCTTTCTAAATATAAAATTCAATATACAAGAGAAATGAAAGAAGAAAATCTGTCTGAAAAACCAGTTGAAAAAGTAAAAAAGGAAATCAAAAAAGAAATCTCTCAAGATGATCTAAAATTAGGTGACCGTGAATTTGATGAAATGATTCATAAAATGAAGGAATCGCCTGCAGCAGAATTCATAAAGAAACATCATTTCTTTTTTATTGCAGGTTTCATTTTCATAATCATATTTTTCATTTTCAATCCGTTTAAAAAGGATTAATAAAAAACTTTTCCCGTTATTCTTTAAATATTAAAATAAAATATATGAAAAAACTATATTTTAGTCTGATTTTCTTGGGCATCATAATTCTCAGTTTTGGAGAACTCCATGCCGGTAACCTGAAAGTACATTTCATCGATGTACGTCAGGGTGATGCAATGCTGATCCAGTATGGGGGAGAGAACTACATTATCGATTCCGGGAAAAATCTCAGCTCGAACAAACTCATTAATTATGTAGATTCTGTGGGTGTAACTACTCTGAATGCATGCCTGATCACACACCCGGATCGTGACCACTATGGAGAATTTGAAGATCTGGTTGAAAGCGGATTGTTCACCATAGAAAAATTCATTGTAAATAAAGATACCTCAACAAACTCGACTTACATCACACTTATGGATTTGTTACAAACTGAAAACATTCCAGTTGACTCAGTTGATCATGAAAACGATCTGAATTGGAGCATGACTACTGATATTCTTTCACCGAATTATGATAATGGTTTTTCTGGAACGAACAATAACTCAATTGTAATTAAAATGAGTTTGGGAGATGTAAATTTCTTGCTCACCGGTGATAGCGTCGAAGATAATAATCAATACCTTCTAGATACATATGATCTTGATACAGAAGTCTTGAAAGTGTCGCACCATGGTGGTCTTAACGGTACCAGTGAAGCATTTCTCGCGGAAGTAACTCCAATAGTATCAGTTATAAGTTCGGGCAATAATTCCTACGGGCATCCTTCTCAAACAGTTATTGGATTGTTGGAAGACATCAGCACTTTGATATACTCAACTGCTGATGATTGGAATACCTGGTGGATTAACGGTGGGAATGGTTCTGATGATATAAGTTTGGATGATGATGTCCTTGTTGAAACTGATGGTGAAAATATCTGGGTAAATAATGAACTTGTGTGGTCATCCTTTGCCATTGATGAAGAATATACAGATAATACTTTCTTGAGCATATCACCGAATCCATTTAGAAATTCAGTTACAATACAATATTATGTTACTTAGGTTCAAGTTTTTATTGCAACAAACTTACAAAAAAGGATAAGTTTGTTGCAATAATGAAGAAGTATAA
>ASNI01000038.1 GCA_000404785.1 Cloacimonetes bacterium SCGC AAA252-N17 | reverse complement strand
AAGCCTTGTATTCTACATCTATCTTTAGGTATTTATTCACCTCTCTGCTTATAGTACTAACATTCCTGTTTAATGCTTTGCTAATCAACCGATAAGTCTTACCTTGTGATAATAACTGACTTATTTTCTCTCGATCTTCATTCTTTAATCTCTTATACTTCTTCATTATTGCAACAAACTTATCCTTTTTTGTAAGTTTGTTGCAATAAAAACTTGAACCTAAGATATCAAAAACCCAGATTTTCTTTTATGAGAAATATTTTTATCCTATCAGGAATATTCTGCCGCATGTTGACTGTCAGGTGTTTGCAAATTCTCTCTGGGGAGTCACAATCGCTGCAAAGACCGGTTACAGCGNAGGGAGTTTTTCTGTTGAGACGCTTTGCATTGATGGGCGCTGCAATATCGAAAATTCTGTCCAATGCCTGCTGCCTGTCGAGCACAATTTTGTTCATACCTGCAAAAAGAAATACTTTATTTGGACCAAATATGATCGCTGCTACTCTATTTCCATATCCATCAACATTCACGATCTCTCCTTCTAAAGTGATCGCATTGCATCCTGCCAGAAAGAAGTCTGACATGAGTGTTTTTCTGCGCAAATCAAATACCTGCGTACGCGAAAGGTCGGGTACGTATGGGTTTATGATGTTATATCCATTATCTTTGAGATGATCAAACAGACCGATCTCCCGAACTGTCATTGAACCGCCAATGCCAATAGAAGATTCTTTATCCAATTGAGCGAGTGCTTTTTTACGTGCTTCTTCACCACTCTCACAAAGCTCCACCAAAAATTTATGAGCTTCAAGAGCATCTTTTGCTTTCTTCAGCATTTCTTCATTATGCCAATCCACGAATTCTGACATGTTACCTCCGTTTCTTGGAAAAGAATTTGAATTTCCGTAATTTTAACGTCAAGGTATAAGAACATTATAAAGGAGGATGGAGGATGGAGAAGGGAGGAAAGGATGATAAATATTCTCTTTCCCATAGTTTGTTAGAGCAGAATTTTAAAGAATGAAAATAGTTTTTTGGAGTAGCTGACTCGGTCGGCTTAATGCTCGATGTGCTCCCAAAAAATAGGATTATCTTGTCACAAGTCTGCCAGTGCGTAGTCCGCCAGCTGGCGGACGAAGACTGAAATGAAATGAAGACGGAAAGGATCTCACAAGAGGATAGATCAATGTTTTTGCCAGATTCTTCGCTGCGCTCCAGAATGACAATTTTCTTTTGTTCTTGATTATATTTTCGTGTTATTTCGTGAAGTTCGTGGTTTCTCTTTCTTGTCACGGCGTCCTGTCTGGGCGTAACGAAGTGAAGCCTGAAACGAAGTGAAGACCATCCAGATAGAGCGAGTGGGAATCGATAGGTTTCATTTAATACAATTCCAGATACCTTTCAAGCTCCCACTTGGTAACCTGTATGCGGAACTCATCCCACTCTTTTTTCTTGGCTTCCACATAGCGCTCAAAAGTGTGTGTGCCAAGTGCTTTTTTCACAAGTTCATCTCTTTTCAGCTCATACAATGCCTGCAACAGCGAGCCGGGAAGTGTGTCTATTTTCAGTTCTTCGAGCTTAGCATCACTGAAGTTATACACATCCTCTTCAACTGGTTTTGGTGGTTGCAATTTCTGAGTCAATCCCTCAAGACCTGCCTTCAGCATCACTGCAAAAGCAAGATAGATATTACAGCTTGGATCGGGACTGCGGAGTTCAAGCCGTGTTGACTGGCTCCTGCCCTCAAGATATCTGGGAATTCTTATAAGAGACGATCTGTTTGTCCGTGCCCAACTGATATACACAGGGGCTTCATATCCGGCAACAAGGCGTTTATAGGAATTTACAATTGGGTTGAGGATTGCAGTCATTCCCTTGATGTGCTTGAGTTGTCCTGCAAGATAGTGATATGCTTTCTCAGAAAGATGGTATTTGTTCTTTTCATCAAAAAATACATTATTTCCTTCTGCATCGAACAGACTCTGATGTACATGCATTCCATTACCATTGATTCCAGCGATTGGTTTGGGCATAAATGTTGCAAGTAGATTATATTTCTGAGCAATCGCTTTCAATGCGAAACGGATCGTGGTGGCATTATCTGCTGTTTTCAATGCATAGTCATAACGAAAATCGATCTCATGCTGCCCGATACCCACTTCATGATGAGTTGCCTCAACATCGATCCCCATTGATTGCAACACCGAGGTCATCTCTCTTCGAATTTCGTATGCCTGGTCCATGGTCATATCAAAATAACCTGCTTTATCATGAGGAAGGGTATGCAGTCCGCCATCTTTTTTTAGCAAGAAAAATTCTATCTCCGGACCGGTTTTATAAGAAAATCCCATCTCCTCAGCTTCAAGAAGTTCTTTTTTCAAAATAAAACGCGGATCGCCTTGAAAAGGGTTTCCATCCGGGCCATAGACATCACAGATAAATCGTGCAGTGTTTCCAAACTCAGAAGTAAGCCATGGAATAAAAGCATAGGTGTCTGGATCAGGAATGAGGTACATATCGCTTTCTGCAATTCGGGCAAAACCTTCTATAGATGAACCATCAAACCATGTGCCATGATCGAGAGAAGCTTCAAGGTGATTCACAGGAATAGTAATGCTTTTTACCACTCCGTACATATCGGAAAATTGGAGGAGAATATACTTCACATTCTCTTCCTTAACTTTTTTTAGAACATCTTTTTTATCCATATCATCCTAAATTCATTTATGTTTTCTTACGATTTCTTCTAATACTTTTTTTATTTTTTGCAAAGCACGTCCGCGATGACTGATCTTATTCTTTTCTTCCAAAGTAAGCTCTGCAAAGCTTTTTCCTGAATCATGTAAATAAAATATGGAATCGTAGCCAAAGCCCATATTGCCCTTTTCTTTGAAACCGATATAACCTTCGCAACGTCCTTCAACAACGTATTTTCCATTCATATTAACAATCAACACTATCACAGTTTTAAAAACCGCATCACGTTTTCCTTCAGGAATATCGATCATTTCTTTGAGCAGTTTCTCTCTATTATCTGCATAGGTTACGTTCTCACCTGCATAACGAGAACTGAACACACCTGGTTCACCGTTCATTGCATCAACAAAAAGTCCTGTATCATCAGCCAATGCAGGCATGCCGGTTATTTCATAAATTTCTCGAACTTTTTTTTCTGCATTTCCTTCGAGAGTATCATGATCTTCCACCACATCAGGAAAATGATCAAAATCAGAAAAAGTATATATCTCGATAGGAAGCTCTTGAAAGATAGCTTTGATCTCTTTTATTTTATCCTTATTATGAGTAGCAAGTACGAGTTTCATTATAACTCAAACTTCTTTTTAATAATTTCAATAAATTTATTGTGTGAAGAAAAGGGGATTTCCGGTAATTTATCAATCGGAAAATATCGTGCATCAAGTGCGTCATCACCGTGTTGCAGAGAACCGCCTGTCACTTTCATAAGAAATCCAAAAGTAATAACTCGCTTATAAATTGACGAATCCTGAAAGAAATAGCCAAGAGATTCAACAGCTTCCCCGATCAAACCTGTTTCTTCTTTAAGCTCATGAACTGCACATTCTGCTGAAGTTTCGTCGATCTCTACGTAACCGCTTGGCAATGCCCAGCTTCCGGGGTTTGGCTCGTCCTTTCTTTTTATGAGAAGGAGTTCGTGATTGTCACCCAGCACCACACAGGCAGTTGCAGGAATGGGATTTGCGTAATAGGTCCATCCGCAGGAAGGGCAGTAACGCCGAATTTTATTATTCTCGTCCGGTTTTTCTGAAAGTTTTCCCCCGCATGAAAGGCAGTAAACCGGCTCTTTTATGTACTGCACGTGACCGATTTACACTCTTTCGAGATATTTTCCTGTTCGTGTATCGATCTTCAGTGTATCACCATTATTGACGAACATGGGAACCTGCACTTCAAGTCCGGTTTCCAGCTTAGCACTTTTCGTCACATTGGAGACAGTATTTCCTTTGATGCCAGGTTCACATTCCACTACTTCGAGATTTACAGTTGTGGGGAGTTCAATATAGATAATCTCGTCCTCGGTTTGGAATAGAGCAATCTCTGTATTCTCTTTCATAAGATATTTTTTATCACCAATAAGTTCTTCGTTGATCTCGATCTGGGCATAGGTTTTAGGATCCATCACCACAAAGTTCATACCATCATTATAAAGATATTCCATTTTTTTCTTTTCGATACGAACTTCTTCGACCTTCTCGCCGGAGCGGAAAGTGTTGTCAACAACCTGACCTGTTCTCACGTTTTTCAGCTTAGTTCGTACGAAGGCACCTCCCTTACCGGGTTTCACATGTTGGAATTCCACAATTTCATAAAGATTATTTTTAAAGACTATGACCATTCCGTTCCGAAAATCAGCAGTTGATGCCATATTTACTCCGATCTTACACTTTGTTTCTATGAGTCAGTGCGCTTGCAAGGGTTTTTGAGCTCGTGTACTCGATATCACCACCTACGGGCAATCCTGTTGCCAGCCGGGTGATCTTTCTATTCGGGCTTTGTAACTTTGATGTGATAAAAGCTATTGTAGTTTCGCCTGTACTGCTCGGGTTTAATGCAAGTATTATCTCTTTTATATTATCTTTTTCGATGATTTCCTTAAGTTTGGGAAAATTAATATGGTTCGGTCCTATACCGTCCAGCGGAGAAATGAGATTTCCCAATACAAAATATCGTCCGTTATACACTCCCGTTTCATCAACAAGATAAACGTCCTGAGATTTCTCGACGACACACAGAGTAGTATCATCACGCTCATCATCAGCACAGAAATGGCAGGGACTTTTCTCTGACAGCATATTGCAGCGTTCGCATTTTCGTATCGATGTGATGGAATCATTAATGAGCTCTGCAAAGTTTAGTCCCACCTGTTTATCTTGACTGATAAGATAAAAGGCAAGGCGTTCCGCAGTTTTCTCACCGATTCCGGGTAGCTGCTTGAAACCGTCTTTGAGCTTTTCTAATTTTCCTTCAAACATTATGCGTTCAGTCCGGGAATTTTTATTCCGCCGGTCAAACCGAACATCTCCTGCTCAACCATTTCTTTTATTTTCTGCCGAGCTTCTTCTACCGCAGCTATGATGAGATCTTCCAGCATTTCAACATCGTCGGGATCAACAACTTCCTTCTCGATCTTCAGCGAGATAAGCTCCTGATTTCCATTCATGACGACATTGACCATACCACCGCCAGCCGATGCCTCAACTGTTTTTTGGGCAAGAGCTTCCTGGCTTTCAACCATCTTTTTTTTGCATCTTCTGGGCTTGCTTGAGCAAATCCTGAAGACCTTTTCCACCTTGAAACATATATCCTCCTGAAAAATTCAATTGTTCCTTACACTGTGAAGCTGAGAATTTGTGTCAAATTTCACACATTATCAAACCTTATGAGCTATTTATATCTTGAGATCTTTGCAAACTTCCTGTTCTATACGCTTCGTATCTGCTTCTGAGACACGAAGTTTTTGTGCAATTTTCTGAATAGTACTAAATTCTTCTTTGGAAAACTTTTTATCTGCATAGGCAACGTAATAGCACAAGCGGACAAGGAACATCCTTTTGTAGGGATTTTTCTGATAGATCATATCGATAATTCGTATTATCTCATCAAGATCGCATTTATTCTCATCTATCTCAGTCTGAAAATGATCAAAAAGATGATCAAGGATTTTCATCTCGTCGGGACCGATCTCTTCTGCGAGGGTTTCATACTCAAAATGACGCTGATTGAGCTGGAATTTCAGTTCTTTCAAGATCATTTCTTTCTCTTCTTTATCCACTGTTCCATCAGATTTCGCCACGTAGATGAGAAGCGCCATCGCACTGCTTACGAATGAAAAGTCTTCGTATTCTTTCTTTTCCCTATCTGTTTTGGGAATAAAGGCTTTATTCTCAAAAAAATCCTTCAGGAAATGCTCCTGAGAACCTTCCTGTGTTGTATGAAGTATTGATCCTTCTAATGTTTGCCAGCGAGCCATAGATCTCCTTTCTATTATCTTATTTTGTATATTTCGTGTTAAATAACTGAAGTTTCGCAGGAGTGGAAATTACTTAATAAAATCATATTTAACCTTTATACATATTCTTCGAAAGATGAGTTAGACTTAATTTAATTTCTAACCCCTAATTTCTAATTACAAATAAAATGTCAAAACTTAAATGTCAAAGCAATTTTTTATTCCTTGATTTAATTACAATTGATGAGAAAATTAAATTAAGTTCATTAGCTTCTTTCCACAAAATTTTTGCTTCATCTTTTAACCGTGGAACTGCTTTTGAAATCATCCTTAACCAATGTTTTGATTCTTTAGACTCTTTTTTGCAAATACCTATTTTATGTTCGAAATCTCTTTTTGATTCTGCACAATCTGCTTCACAATAATTGGCGCCAACACTTGTACCAGCTTTAACTAACTGAGTAATAAGAGGTAGTGTTATCGGATTTTGGGGGATTTTTTTCGCAAATTCGATAATATCCTCACCAAATTTAGCAGTTCTCTCCTCTAAATCGAATCTCTTTTTATTTGACATTTGTCATTTGAAATTTCATTAGAAATTAGATAATTTGTAATTAGAAATTCATATTTTTACAGGATAGAAATTACTTAAAAAAATCATATTTAACCTTTCATAATATATACTGTAAAACTTGTGTTATATAATTTCAAACTGTTTCAAACTGGTGGCACAAACCTGAACAACGGTTTTAATAAGAAATACTGCCGGTACTGCAAGTATAAGTCCAAGTATGCCGAATGCATATCCCCCTGCAATGACTGTCAGCAATACCCACAGCGGATGCATGCCGAGTCCCTTCCCAACCAATGAAGGGAAAAGTATATTGCTGTCGATCTGCTGCACAATGATGGACATAAGAATAGCATAGATAACCATAACATCAGGCACGGGACTGAACAGTATGACTAAAATTACCGGCACAAAACCGATAAAGGGTCCGAAGAACTTGATTGGATTGGTCAAGCCAATAATGATACTAAGTGTAAGTGCATAAGGAATTTTGAGAATCAGAAGCCCAATATAAGAAAGTATTGTAACGATAATTGTTTCCAGCAAAATTGATCGCAGATACCGTCCGAAGCTGTCTTCTATCTTTTCAAATAAGTAAATGGAAAACTCGAAATATCTATTCGGAATCCAGCCAAAAAAAATTTTCATAAGCTGCTGTTCATCCTTCAGAAGGAAAAAACAGACAAAAGGAATAACGATAAGAAACGCTAAAAAATTGAATATTCCACTAAGGGAATTGAGGATGATCTGCGGTATTGCGTTAATCGCTCCAACAAATCTTTCACCGAGAACCCTTGTATATTCATCGACATCGATAAAGGTAAATCGTGTCTGCATACGGTCAATAAAGTTCGATAAACCTTCAAGCCCGAAGGATTTCAAACTGAAAGCTTCCGGGTCTTTCACGATCTGCTTGAAAAATTTCCCTGCTTCCTCTGCCTGGATCTTTATCTGCGGAATGATCACGTTTATCAAAATAATTATAAGACCGATTATTATAAGGTACACGATCAGGATCGAGAGAGCTCGTGGAATGTGGAATTTCTGAGCATAGTTTATCAGCGGTGATATAAGATATGCAATAATTCCTGAGATAAGAAGATAGGAGAGAATCGATTTATAGAACAGGATACCCATGACAGCGATGCCAAGAGTAAGAAATCCTACGACCCAACGGACTATTTTTGTTCTTTCCATGATCAGCTCTTTTCTTTATCAACTTCTTGGGAATTCTTCAATTCTTGAAGCTGGCTCTTGCTATCTTCCAAGCGTTTTTTAAGATCGATAAGCTCGTCTCTTTTGCTCGCAAGGTTCTTATTTGTCCGGATTAGATGGGTACAGAGTACTGCTGCAAGTTTTCTCAGGATCTTGCTGCCTGCACGAGGGAATTCATCGATAAGCCGATTCATATCTCTCTTTGAGATACCCAGCAGAACAGAATCCTTTGAAGCGACGATTGTCGCAGTCCGCTCTTCTTCCAGGAAAAGTCCTACCTCGCCAAAATAATCCCTGGGTTTGATCGTTTTCAGATTTTCACCTTCTGTAGAATCGAGATAGGTCTGCAATTCGCCTTCTTTCACGATATACATGACCACATTTGGATAGCCCTTTTTGAATACGATCTCGTCTTCCTTGTACTTACGTTCATAAAAATGCTGAGAAAGATTTCTGCGTTCATTCCTTGTAAGATTTTCAAAAAGTTCAACTTCAGAAAGGAACTTAATAAGATCTTTTTCTTCTTCTACCTTATCAGTTTTGGGCGTAAAGTACTCTTTTAACTTCATTCTGTTGCCCCTTTTTCGTTATTTCTGGTGGCTTTTAATGCTTTAATGAATTTTATGAGCCATAGGATAAATAATGTCAATAAAGCTATGATCGCGATGAGCGCTCCCCATATTCCGAACATGCTCAAAATCGTGACAATGATACCCGCAATGCATATACCAATTAGAATGCAGAGCAGTGCGGGAAAGAATTTTATTCCAAAAACATATGCAGCGATACTCCCTGTCCACGCACCTGTAACAGGCAGCGGTATCATGACAAAAAGAATAAGCCCGAACGCTTCGTATTTTTGTATTAATACACCTTTTCTTCTTGTTCGAGCAAAGAGCCACTCGAAAAATTTCCTGAAGAAAGGAATCCGTGAAAGCAGGTCCAA
>ASNI01000037.1 GCA_000404785.1 Cloacimonetes bacterium SCGC AAA252-N17 | reverse complement strand
ATTTTTGTATTAATACACCTTTTCTTCTTGTTCGAGCAAAGAGCCACTCGAAAAATTTCCTGAAGAAAGGAATCCGTGAAAGCAGGTCCAATCCGTATTTAAGAATGAGAAGGATGAGTGGGATAGGTAGAAAATTGCCAAAAACCCCAAGTAGATATGCTTTATACCAAGGCATATTATAATGATAAATAGCCCATGGAATAGCTCCTCGCAGCTCAAAGATCGGCAAGGTTGCCAGTAATACCACAACTGCTTCATCGGATAAATTCTTATCTTTTAAAAATTTCGAGAATTTTGCCTGTTTTCCCGGTTCATCTAGTGGCTCATCGCTGTTAAGAAATGCCGGAAGTACTAACAGTATTATCAAAAAAAATGTGAGAAATCTTATTTTTTCCATCCCTGCTCTCCGATAAGTGGTACGAATTGGCAACCTCCGAAATTCTCTTTGATAATCTTTCCATTTTCCTTTTTCACACATATCAGATCTTGCACATATCTGTTTCCACAGGGCAACACCAGACGTCCTCCATCTTTCAGTTGAGCAAGAAGACCTTCCGGAACATAGGGAGCAGCAGCAGACACAACGATCGCATCAAACGTAATATCCATCTCGCTTTCATTTTCAGGTTTCCAGCCGGTCGTGCCGTCACCTTGTTGAATCTTGATATTTGAATATCCCAGATTTTCTAATAATTCTCTCGCATTTTTCGCAAGAGAATGAATTCTCTCAACAGAATACACTTCGTGAGCAATCTCAGCAATTATTGCAGTCTGATAACCTGAGCCGGTGCCGATCTCCAGCACAATATCCTCGGGTTTTATCTTCAGCATATCAAGCATAAGAGCTACGATGTAGGGTTGCGAAATAGTCTGTCCTTCTCCAATGCTCAATGGACCATCAGCATACGCAAATTGGTCAGGATTACCCGGAATGAACAAATGCCGCTCCACTTTTCTGAAGGCATCCAAAAGACATTTATCCGTAATGCCACGAGCTTTTATTTGGTTCTCAACCATTTTACTACGTTGTTTTGTGTAGTACATTTAGTTTATTGATTTTAAGATTATCATTTAAGCCGGTTCTTATCTATCCACTCTTCTATCTGAGGAAAATAGGAATACTTGGTCATATCTATCGTAATGGGAGTGATGGAAACACTGTTTTCGCCAACTGCATGAAAATCAGTTTCCACTCCGCCTGTCCAGCTTGGTGACTGTCCTCCAATCCAATAATAGGGACGACCTCGCGGATCATGTCTTTCCTTTATGAAGTCGCTGTACACACGATGTCCCAACTTAGTAACTTTGAAGCCGTTGATCTCTTTCAATGGAACGGGCGGCAAATTGATATTCAAAATAGATTCCGCTGACATGATGGAAAAGAGATCATGTTCGAGCATATGAAGGAGCATTTCTGCTCCGTCCCCGAAATCACCCTTATCCCGAAAACCCATGGAAACAGCCAAAGCAGGGAGTCCAAGATTCATTGCTTCAATTGCAGCAGCAACAGTACCAGAATAGAGAATATCCTCACCCATATTCGGACCATTATTTATTCCTGAAATTACGAGATCAATTTTTGATTTGATAATTTTATGTGTTGCTAAAATTATGCAATCGGTTGGAGTCCCGTCCACCGCATACTTATCTTCTTTAATTTTAAAAATACGAAGGGGATGATGTATCGTAAGAGAATGTGAAGCTGCACTACGTTCTCTATCTGGAGCAACAATAGTTACATGATACTTTCTTCTTAAAACCTTTGCAAGTTCTCCGATCCCTTCTGCAAAAACACCGTCATCATTTGTTAATAGAATTCTTTTCATATTATTTTAGAGATTTTTGTGGTATTTACTGTCAACATTTTAGGAAAATATCTTTCATAATACTAAATATTTTCAGATCTAATTAAACCTGTTTATCTTGACGGAAGTGATTAGAATTAAGGTTTGTTGAAAACAATTAAATTTCAGAATGCTTTGGTGATATGCTTCTGTCAAATACATCAATTCAAAGATTTCTGTGTTTATTCTTCGTTTGCAAATTGTAAGATAGATATACAAAAATAAAGAAGGGAATATTTTTCATTACGGGAATCAGCTACAACAGGGAATGGACCTGTAAATATACCAGAATATGGAACATTGTCATCCTCGAATGAAGCGAAGGATTAATAACTTCGAAAATTTTTTGGTTTACTCCACTTGAGATTCTTCGTCACTCCGATAAATCGAAGATTCCTCAAGAATGACAAAGTTTTTTGTGTAAATTCGTGTTAATTTGTGGTTAAAAGAAATGGCGGGAGCGACGGGACTTCCCGATCCATCGGGACGAACTTCTGCGTGACTATTTGTTTATCAAATCCTCAATATATTTACTGCTCTTCATTCGCTTGATCTCATACTCACGTTTCATAGCTTCTGACTTAGTTTGATATGTTTCACTATAAACCAACTTCCACGGAATACCAAATTTTGTTGAACGTGTCCATCCTTCATTATGTCTTATTAATCTTAATCCCAAATTGTGGGTGTGACCAATGTAATATTTGTCTGCCAATTCCGAATAAATAACATATGTGTAAAACATAATAACCAAATAAAAATGGCGGGAGCGACGGGACTCGAACTCGCGACCTTCTGCGTGACAGGCAGACGTTCTAACCAACTGAACTACGCCCCCGCGTGAGGATTGATTCATCGAGTCACAAAATGTGTGTCAAGTTTTTTGGAATGCAGTAAAACTCCTAATTTTCACATCAAAAAATCATGAATTCTTAGTAACAATGAAAGCAAAACTTGACTGCTCAAATTTTTTTTTCCATTTATCAAAATAAAAATTCGGAGAATCAATTATGAAAAAATTAGCTATATTTTTCCTGCTAATGTGCGTCATTATTGCATTGGGCTGTACATCAAAAGAAAAGAGTACAAAGATCGAGCTAGAATTCTGGCACGCAATGGGTGGTCCTCTTGGTGACGCATTGACTAAACTCGTGAATGAGTTTAATGGAACGCATCCCAATATTCATATCAATGAAATTAATATGGGGAATTACACTGCACTTTCTCAGAAACTTATGGCTGCCATCGTGGCAAATACTCAACCAGATCTCGCTCAGGCATACGAAGCTTGGATAGCAAAATTCATAGAAGGCAATGCGCTTGTTCCAGTCGAAAAATTCATCAATGGTCCTAATGGACTTTCTCAGGAAGAGCTCGATGATTTTTATCCGGTTTTCATAAAGAGCAGCACTTTCGGTGATACAATGTATGCATTCCCCTTTAATAAGAGTGTGCGCGTGATGTATTACAACAAAGATATGTTCTACCGCAACGGATTGGACATCAACAAACCACCTACAACGTGGGACGAGTTCATCACAGTTGGGAAAAAACTCACCCAGGATAGAGATAGCGATGACAAGATCGACCAGTGGGGAACGACATTTGCCACCAATGCATGGCAATTCGAGAACTGCCTTCTGGAAGCTGGCGGACAGCTCATGAACGAAGCTCTGACAGAACCCCTCTTCAATAGCAAGTACGGAATCGAAGCGTTGGACTACCTTTCGGGACAACTCAATAAATCCAAGATCGCTTACCTCTCCACTGGTTATGACGGACAGAATGATTTCCTTGCAAGCAAAGTAGGAATGGTAGAAGGTTCGAGTGTGTCCATGGTTTATCTTCATAAGGGTGGCATTCCTTTCAATCTTGGCATGGGCGCTGTCCCCTATTTCCGAACTAAAAAGAGTCTTGTTAGCGGTACTAATATCGTAATTTTTAAGGATGATAAAGATCCTCAACAGGAAGAAAAACAAAAAGCATGCTGGGAATTCATCAAATGGTTCACCAGCCCGAAGCAGACTGCGCATTGGTCAAATATGACCTATTATATGCCTGTTCGAAAGAGTGCGATCGAGGATGAGGAGACTCAGGCAAAATTTAAGAAATATCCCGGACTCAAAAGTGTGTATGACCAGCTCTTGAATGCAGAAGTGGAGCCCCAAACCGATGCGTGGTTCGAGACACGTAAACTGCTCGAAGAACAGGTCATAGAAGCGGTGTTCAGAAACCAGATCGGAGCGCAAAAGGCGCTTGATAATCTCGCTGATAAGATGAGAGAGATATTGAGAGACGAATAGCTCCTTCTTTGTGCACTTTCATTCCGCACTTGCCAGTCAAGCTGAATCTGTGCGTAAGCTGAATGCGGAATCTCAAATAGTAGTTCGTAATTATAAAAAATAGATTCCCGCTCCGCCAGCTGGCGGACAAGCTTCGCGAGAATGACATGCCGATTTTATTTGGAATTATCTTGTCACAAGCTTGCCAGGGCGTAGTCCGCCAGCTGGCGGACTAAGACTGACCTGTCACGGCGTAGTGTAACGGAGACGGATCGAAGAGCTTGTGATAAGTAATTCACAGATATTATTGTGTCATGGAATGGTCCATGACACCTCGAGTAATCAAGAAAAAACTGGATTCCCTCTTTCGAGGGAATGACATGCCTATTTTATGGGATATTACTTTGCACGAGTGAAAATTCCTCTGCCTGTCGGGGTGTATCCGCCAGCTGGCGGAGGAGATGTGTTTTTCCCTTCAAATTAATACTGGATTCCCTCTTTCGAGGGAATGACATTTTTTTTGTTGGTGGTGTAACCACGAGGCAGTACTGAAAAGAACGACTTGGGGGAGATAATGTATTTTTTTATCCTACTTAATCCATTGATTTTCCCATAATCCGTCATTATCCCGAAAGGTCTTGAGTCCGGATTCTGCACTGATGCCTGCACCGGTGAGGACTACGACTTTTTTGTCTTGGCCAATCCTCATTTACTACATTTTATTTGGAGCGGAAATTCCTAAGAGTGCGAGTCCATTCTTGATAACAGTCTGTACTGCCTTACAAAGGAAAAGCCGCGCCAGAGAAAGTCTTTTATATCTCTTATTTATGATCTTATATTTCTGATAATATCTATGAAATTCTCCTGCAAGATCGATCAGGTAGGAGGTGAGTAGATTCACATCATAAGTGGAACTGATATGTGCTATAAGCTCGGGATATTTCATGAGCATACGGATAATATCAAATTCTTCATCATGACCGAGCCGCTGCAGATATTCCGGTTTGAAATCACGAACCCTTAGTCTTTCCGAACGTGCATTTTTCTCAATACTTGCAATACGTGCATGGGCATACTGCACATAATAGACCGGATTGTCGGCAGTTCGTTTTTTTGCAAGTTCAATGTCAAAATCAAGAGGAGTATTTGACTTCCTCATCAGGAAAAAGAATCGCGCTGCATCGGTACCAACTTCATCAATAAGCTGTTTTAGAGTGATGAGCCTACCCTCCCTTTTTGACATCTTTACCTTTTCGTCATTCATAAGAATGTTCACTTGCTGAAGCAGGATGAAATGCATTAGTGACGGCTTATAGCCAAGAATTTCAATACCTGCTTTTAGTTTGGGAATATGCCCGTGATGATCAGGACCGAGTATGTCAATAATGCGATCAAACCCGCGCTTATATTTTGTGATATGATATGCAAGGTCAGGAATGATATATGTTACGGTCCCATCCGAGCGCATGATCACGCGGTCTTTGGAATCACCAAATTCACTGCTACACATCCAGACTGCGCCGTCCTTATCATATATCTTCCCTGTTTCGGAGAGGAATGCAAGCACATCTTCCACACTTCCTTTTTGACGAAGTTCATTTTCAGAAATCCAGTTATCGAAATATACTTTAAAAGATGAAAGTGTCTGTTTCTGGTCATAAATGAGGATTTCCAATGCAAGATCACTAATTTTTTGAGCTTTATCACGCTTGGAAAGTTGATGAATTATCGTTCCTTCGGTTTCAAGAATATGGGCTGCGATTTCGGTGATATATTCACCTTTGTACCCCTCTTCCAGCTCTTCAACCTTTATTGCATCGAGCCGGTTCAACTCGTTCTCAATAGACTCCACCAGCAATTCTATTTGATGGCCTGCATCATTAATATAGTATTCTCTTTCGACATAGTAGCCCTGGGCAATAAGTATATTTGCAAGGGAGTCTCCAAAAGCTGCTGCACGAGCATTCACCACATTGAGCGGACCNGTAGGATTGGCGCTCACAAACTCAATAAGCACTCTTTTTCCTGCGCCACGCTCGTAATTTGTACCGAATTTCAAGCCGAGTTTATTGATATCTTGAAGCTTCAAATAGAGAACTTTATTTGCAATATGGAAGTTGATAAATCCGGGTTTGGCATCAGTAACTTCCGAGAAAAGAGGATCAGCAGAAAGGTGTGTTGCAAGTTTCTTTGCAAGTGTCATAGGCGTCAGACCGATCTTTTTAGCAAGATTGAGCGCGATGTTGGATGCATAATCACCATGATTTTTATGCTTCGGATATTCCACATTTATCTTGGATTTTGGCGGTGCTTTCAGTTTAAGCGCTTTCAGACTTTGCCATATTTTTTCTTTAATAATGTTTATCAAAATCACCTCACTTATGATTCCTTTGCTTTGTTTCTTTTGCTAATCAGTTCCTCCCAAAGATCTTCAAGTTTATAATAATCTCTGATTTCTTTATCAAAAATATGCATAACAATGT
Source organism: Cloacimonetes bacterium SCGC AAA252-N17 (assembly GCA_000404785.1). GTDB lineage: Bacteria > Cloacimonadota > Cloacimonadia > JGIOTU-2 > JGIOTU-2 > Celaenobacter > Celaenobacter polaris. The sequence goes on along the minus strand of ASNI01000037.1, from coordinate 11,967 downwards.
CCCCAAAATCAATAAGTATCCACAATCCATTTTCAAGTCCTTCTTTATGATGGATCCGAATTCCCATCTTCTTTGCCTCTTCTATCACATATTTCCCGATCGTACGTGTGTGTATATCTCCGTCACCACTGCAAATAATAAGCTGATCTGTGAGGTCTGAAGTACCTTCGACGTCAAGCACGATGACATTTTCCGCCTTCTTGTCCTTTGCCAGTTGCGTGATGATCTCAAGCTTTTTTTCTGTAGTATTTTCTTTCATATTAAAATTTATAAAGCAAAAATTCGTTTATAATCCTTTCCTATGATTATGATGAAATCATAGAGAGAATGTTCATTGATCTGCATATATACCTTTTGAACAGGTACTTCCTTGTATAACATATTAAATTTATCGTAATTCATATTTCTTATGATGATCACGGTTTTCTCATAGAGAAATTTTTCGGCATTATCAAAGGACAACACATCAAATCCCTTATCGATGAGCACATTCCGAACTTCTCTTGCCAGCCGCTTTTTACCGCATCCATTGAGCACCTGCAAAGTGATCTCATTAAAGGGAATTTGTTCAATTTTCTGAATTTCTTCATTTGGTAAAGTCCGTAAAATTATCGTCAGGCATAGAAATAGTATATTTAGAATAAAAAAAAAAGCCAAGAAGATTTTTAAGGGTTTTAAGAGTTTAAGACTCATAGGTATCAAAAACTTTTTTCAATTTATTATACGCTTCTTCCATTTTTTCGGGAATAACTCTTGTGTTCCCTACCGTAGAAATAAAATTCGTATCACCGTTCCATCGAGGTACCACATGTATGTGCAAATGATCTGCCACACCTGCGCCCGCTGCTTCTCCCAGATTCATGCCGATATTCAAACCATCAGTATGATATGCTTCGGTGAGCACCTTCTCGCACAATTGTGTCATCTTGCCGAGTTCACATAATTCTTCATCCGTAAGCTCCTGCATACGCGCTACATGCCGAAAGGGTACAACCATTAGATGTCCATTATTATAGGGATACAGATTCATTATGATATAAGTAAATTTTCCGCGTTTCAGAATAAGATGTCCTTCATCGTCCCGAGCTTGGGGCTTTTTGCAGAAGATACAACCCTTCTCTTTTTCGCTGAGGATGTAATCAATTCGCCAGGGAGAGTATAATTTATCCATTTATTTACTTTTGAGACAGATACTGTTTTCCCAGTTCCTGCAATTGTTCTTTTGAGTTGATGCCTGCAACCTCGATCGGATCATCGACTTTGACAGCAGCAATGGGTTTACCCTCCATTTTCAGAAGTTCAAGCGCATCGGTGAGATACATCTCGTTCTGGGAATTGTCCTGATCTATCTTTGGAAGCACAGAGAAAAGTTCCCGGGCGTCAAAACAGAAAATGCCTGAATTTATCTCTTTGATCTTTCGAATTTCTTCAGATGCATCTTTGTGCTCGACTATCTTCTCAACATATCCTTCATCATTACGAACAATACGACCATAACCGGTCGGGTCGTCCAGATCGACAGTAAGCACAGTTGCTGCCGCTTGTTTTTCTTCATGTACTTTTATAAGATTTCCCAGGGTTTTCTCTTTCAAAAGCGGAACATCACCAGGCATAATTATGACTGTTCCATCAAAATCATTGAAATTATCTCTGGTGATATAAACTGCATGACCGGTTCCAAGCTGCACTTTCTGCTCTACAAAAGTAATGTTATCAAATCCTAAAAGACAATCGATCACGACCTCCTTTTTATAGCCGACAACGACCACGATCTTCTCAGGTTTGAAATGTTCCGCAGTGGTCACTACTCGCTCTACAAGTGACTTTCCTGCGAGTAAATGGGCAACTTTCGGCAGGTTCGATTTCATGCGAACGCCTTTGCCTGCTGCTAAAATAATTATTGAAGTATTTTTTTTCATAGGACTCAATCTTGGAGCACTTTTTTTATGTCAACCAGCAATTTGTCAAATTGTTTAGCTGACTTGGCAAAGTTGATATTATTGGTATCAAGCTTGATGATCGAACATCCTGTATGAGTAGAAATAAACTTATCATATGCGATTGCAAGATTCGCCAGATACTTTGGTTTGATATTGTGCTCAAAGGAGCGGTTCCTGTAATGTATCCTGTCAATAATGAGCTCGAGATCAGCATAAAGGTAGATGATAAGATCGGGCTGAACCAGCTTGTCATTGAGGATCATGAATAGAGTTTTATACATTGCCAGCTCTGCATCATTGAGTGTAAGATCAGCAAAGATACTGTCCTTCATGAACATATAGTCACTTACAATATTGGTCTGGAAGGCATCGATCTGGAAATATTTCTTCATCTGGCGGTATCTGCTGAGGAGAAAGAACATCTGTGTCTGATATGCCTTCCCTGCAATATCGTCATAAAATTCAGAAAGAAAGGGATTCTCTTCCACGATCTCGAGAATGAGCTTTGCTTCAAATTTTTCAGATAGTAGTTTTGCCAGTGTTGTCTTACCCACACCTATTACTCCCTCTACTGCAATATACTTATTTTTAATTGTGCTCATAAAGTTGTTCCATTGTTTGATTTAATTTTGGATGCATAAATTTCGGTGCCAGTTCGTTCATTAGCTGTAAAATAAATGGTCGATTTATGATCTCGGGATGTGGAATTTTAAGGTCGTCAGTATCGGTTATCTCATCATTAAAAAACAAAATATCAAGATCGATAGTGCGCGGTCCCCATTTCTCTTTTCGTTCTCTTCCAAGTTTTTTCTCGATATTCAGTAGTGTTTGCATAAGCTCATAAGAATTCAATTCAGTCTCGCATTCAACAATACAATTCAAAAAATCGGGCTGATGTATATTTCCGACAGGTTTAGTCATTATGATAGAAGATATTCGTTTCACTGATATTTTCTTTTCATTTCGTAAATCCGATATAGCTGATTCGATAAAGTATCTTTTATTCCCAAGATTCGAACCCAAACTAATAAAAATATTTTCGAAAGCTACTCCTTTTTTTCACGTTCTCTTTGCATTTCCAGCTCAACATAATCGAGCGTACCATTGATCGGCACTGCTATTTTACGAATTTTCAAGGATACTTTTTGAACAAGGATAAAATCATTAAGAATTGCGCTAATAATCTCATTTGCGAGTTTTTCCAGAAGATGGTATTTATAATTTTCTACGTGCTCTTTGACCACTTCAAAGATTTGTGTGTAGTCAATCGTATCTTGCAGGGATTTCACTTTGTTATCCAGCTCATGATCACTTGAAACATTTACATCGATTGCAAAACGCTGCCCAAGTGTTCTCTCTGCTTCATGAAGTCCATGATAGCCATAGAAGATCATGTTTTTTAATGTAATATTCATAGTAACTCCTACATATAAATACTTTTAACCACACATCTTCACTCCGTTACGCCGTTGCAGGCGAAAAGCACCCCAGTCGAATATCCGCCAGCTGGCGGAGAAGACTGAAGCGTAGCGAATACGTGTGGTTCATATTATAATTCTTTTCCGTATTTTTCCTTTCGAAATTTAAAATGATTTTCCATTTTTCATTTTTTGCGCTCTATCAACAAGAAGTACTGAGTACATAATGAATCTTCACCTTTGAAATTTATAAACATTCATACTTCTTCTGAATTGATAACCGCCACCATTTTGGGCTGTATCATTGCTTTCTTTTTTATCTGACCATCAATAAATTTTACAAATATAAAAGCAACAGCGATGGAAATCAGAGAAACAACTATTGAGATATTTTCTGAAAGACCGATCGCACTTTTGCACAAAAAATATGAGCCGATCATAAAAATAATGGGAAGAATAAATACGAGGAAGGAGCTGAGGATACGCATCTGCGGACTGATCTCAAATTGGATTATATCACCCTTTTTCACATTGAGATTATTTTTCATAGTGAACTTGGTGACATCTCCCCCTTTTTGAAAACAGAATGCTTTGAGTTTGCAGGTATCGCATGCATCGGAGCGTGAATATTCAACGATCGCAAGACCGTTTTGTATATCGACAACTGTTCCCACATCAGTAGGTGTGTCGTTTTGAGAGTTCATATATGTTTAGAAGTGATATCCCACAGATAGTTGATGAATAAAACCTAATTCTCCGTAAGAATTCACCGCATAGTCAAATTTGTAATCTCTCCAACTGAAGCCAACTCCTGCTGAAATCCCTGAAAGGAAATCAATACCAGAGCCAACATTCCAGTCATTGGCATTGGATCGGTAACCGGCACGTACTATAATTTTATTTTGAAAAGTCGTTTCTATTCCGATAGTACCATAAAAATCCGTATGCATTGGTTTGTTAATGTCCAGTGCTATCACACCCGTATTGAGTTTATATGCTAAACCAAAAGTAAAAGTCATGGGTAATTTTTCTTTTTCTTGATCAAATTTAGAAAGCTGCATGCCGAGATTTTTGGCTGCAAGCCCGACCTTCAGGTTGGGATTGGGAGATTGATGAAGAAGACACACGTCCGCAGCAACTGCCTGTGATGAATATTCGTCTATTGTTTCGGAAATGATCTTGATATTGACTCCCCAGTTTATAATATCGGAAAGATATTTCCCATAGGAAGCACCGAACAATACATCATAAGAACCGAACGTACCAAGTAGAACAAGGTTCTGGTTTCCGTCGATTTCTGTTTTAGGAATGCCGCCAACTCCGATGAATTTCGAGAAAAATGCAATAGTCGTTCCTTCATTGAGAGGCATGGTATAACTTACTGCACCACCGCTGTATCCTGCGAAGTAATTCATGTAGGTGATCTGAAGAAGCCGTTCTCGAATATTTGGCAGACCTGCGGGATTCCAGAACGGTGCGAGCGCATCGTTTGCAATTGCGGTAAAGGTATTTCCCATACCTGCACCACGTGCACCCATCGGAATATTGAGGAAATTGAAGGCAGTTGTTCCCGCATCTTCGCTGATCGCAAAGAGACTGGTCGTCAAAGCGAAACATATCACTAATAAAAATATTTTTTTCATGTATTTCCCTTTGTTCATACTTAGTTGTAATTTTTTTTTTATGGGGTTGCTTTGTCAAATTTATTTCAATCTAATTTTTATCTCATGACATGTATCACATGCTAATTGTTGACAGTTTATTGTGAGCATGGACAAATGTTTTTTATGAAGAACGCAAGATAAATTTGATGTTTTTTGTTTTGCACAGGAGTTTTAATGAGTTTGATCGCATTGCACTATGAGCTGAAAGAAAGGATTGGAAGCGGCAGCTTCGGTACTGTATATAGTGTTGAAGATATTGCCACAAAAAAAACTTTTGCAATCAAGATATTTGATAAGATACCTATCGAAGACATTCGTGAGAAGATGAATCCAAAAGTGATGCGTGAGATCACCAAAATGTCCCACCTAAATCTCATAAAAATATACGATTATGGCATTTACCAAGATAACCTCTATCTTCTTTCAGAATTCTACAAGAGCAAAGGGTTGCAAAATTTTCATCTGACTAATAAAAATAAACAGGATTTTTTTGAGCTTATTACTCAGATATGCTATGCCCTGAACCACCTTCATACTCATAATATTATTCATAAAGACCTGAAACTCGAAAATATTCTCTATAAAAAGATCGGCGATGAGATAAATGTAAAAGTATGCGATTATGGATTCAACAAGATCATCTCACAAACAGATGCATATGCCGAAGGTGAAGTGGTAAGTCTGCCATATATCGCGCCCGAACTTCTTCAAGGATCATACTTTACTCCCAAAAGTGATTTCTATGCCTTGGGTGTGATAATGTATTACCTTTCAGTGGGTACTTTCCCTTTTTCCAGAGAAGAGATCAAGCTCATGTCCGAAAAGAAAATCCCAAATATCATACCTCAATTCCCCACCAAGATAAATCCTGCAGTCGATAAAAAGCTCGAAGACCTCATCTTTCATCTTATTGAATTCAATCCATCACTGCGCATCAGTAATACTCAGGAGATTATTTGTTATATCAACGAGATGCAGGATAAGAAATTTCCTCTTACTATTGAGCCACCGCTCGTAAAACAGATCGAATCCAAACAGTTTCATTTCCGTGATAAGGATATAATAGCTCTTCGTGATCAGATCAATGAAGTTAAGAACCAGGAAGGAGAAATCATCTTTGTGACTGGCGAAAATGGTGTGGGGAAATCCAGTCTTATGCAATACATCAAGTGGTATCTTCTATCTGAGGATTACCATGTTTTCTATTACAATTGCAGTGACCAGCATCGTGACCCCTTCTTTATGCTGTGTAAGGAAATATTTCTTTCGCAGGATGAAAAAGGCAAGCACTTTTTCGAACAATCTGCTTCGAATAAATTTTGCGAATTCCTCTTCAAATCGGAAGAAAAATCATTGAAGATCATTGAAGATGAATCAGACCTCATGAGAGATTATAAGCTGGCAAAGGATTACATTTACCGTTTTTCATCCACAAAACCGATTGTGTATTTCATCACTAATATTGAAAAAGTTGATGAATCCACCATAAATTTTCTCAAATATATTTCTGAGGACATTCACAACCATCCTATCGCAATAATCGTCAGTTCCTATAATCCATATATTGTTGAAACTGCTCATAAAATTCATATAGAACCTCTTTCCCGATCTGAATCCTTTCTCTTTATATCAGAAATCTTGGGAGAAGGATGCCCCGAGGAATTTCTCGATCAGATTTATAAGATCATAAATGGTAATCAACGCTTCATACTTGAACTCATTGCTCAACTTATTGAAAAGAAATTCATTCTTGATGACGAAGGAAACTGGTATTTTAATGTTAATATTCTGGATGTGGAACTTCCGCTAAAAATACAAGTAGCCATTGAGGAGAAGGTCTCACTTATTCCAGACAAAATCAAGAATTTACTTGCGAAACTCTCAGTATTGCAGGTTCCTCTTTCAACTGAGATCATTCGAACCATTCTGCATTTTACCGATTCCAAGGATCTTTTCTTTTTTATGCAGGATGTCGAAACACCGGATATACTGGTGAAAGATGAAGATTATGCTGATGACGGCTATTTCAAATTCATCTATCCTGCGCTCAAATCAGAACTTGCTGCAAAAATCGAGCATTCTCAAAAGGTGAATATCTCTAAAGAAGTTATCCAATACTTTGAAAATAAGCACATCACCGTTCCTGCTATTATGGATGGCATTATCACACATTGCGAACTGGTAAAAGATCATGAATCAGAAATTCATTATTATCTTCTTAAAACAGTAACATTCCTCGAACATAAAAAAATTATTGAAGCATGGAATTCCTGCTATAAGGGGTTGCTGAAGATCAATGAAGTAAAAGATAAACTGAGGGCACAAACTGTGCAGGATTATCTAAAAGTACTACTCACATTAAGCGTACTTCTTAATAAGTGTGACCTGAAAGAAATTTTCTGCGACCAATATGCTCCATTCATCCGTAAAAATCCTGATCTCATACTTTTAAATTCTCGCTACCAGATGGCTTGCAGAAACTTTACTACTGCAGAGAAATCCCTTATCACCCTTCAACAATCACAATTTACTTATGATGAAAATGATATATTGCTCGCTCAACTGGAGCTCTATAACTTTTCCCATGAGGAAGAAAAGGCAAACAAAGTTCTTCAGATGCTTTTAGAGAAAAAACTTACACCCCTTCAGGAAATCAATTTCTATCTATATGGTGGAAATTATTATTATGCAATAGGCGCTTATGAAAAGGCAATTGAGGAATTGAAAAAGGCAAGAAAAATCGCGAAATCCCAACAAGCTTTCACCCAGCTTGCCCGCATTTTAAAGGTGCTCGGTGACTCCTACAATATTCTCAACAAGGTGGGAAAAGCGATCCGGCATTACGAAGAAGCTGCTGATGTGAGTACACGAGAAGGGGACATTCTCAATAAAGCAAACGTGCTTTCCCATTGGGGATATCTCAATATGAAGCAGGGAGCTCTGCGAGCAGGATTGGAAAAATCTCTGGAAGCGCTCACTTACTTTAAGAAAATAAACTTCACTCCCGGAATGGCAGAAGTGAATTTGAATATTGCCCAGACGAGGTTCAAATTAGGCGACTTCAGGGAAGCAGAAAAACATTTTGATGCTGCCCTCTCGATCTCAAAAGAACTCAAATACACAGAACTAGTCGATAAGATATACAACCGCTCTTCTTTCCTGAAACTTCGCATACTTACTCCTGCAAAGTTCCTGGCATTCCTGCATACCCGCTTTGAAAATTACTTCAAAAAGCACACTCTCAAAAATATTAATTCGTATCTGAAAAATTATTGTTTCTGGCTCGTTATTTCCAAAAACCATGAAAAATTGAAATCCATTTATGAACTGATCAAAAAGGAGAAGATCGACACCTATCTGGAAAAGGAATTCATGCATCAACTGGAGGGCTGGCTGGCACGGAGTGAGGAAAATTATTCCCTTGCAATAAATAATTTTAAAAAAGCAGGAACTCTGGCAAAGAAAAATCAGAATGAATATGCCCAAATGATGTCCTACCTCAATCTTGCAGATACTTACTATATTGCAAAGGATCTCAAGCAAGCAGAAATTCATTGTGAACAAGCGAACGCACTGGCTGTAAAAAATGGGTTCTTACGATGGGATAATTATGCACGTGTTCTTGAAGCCAAGATCATGCTCAGAAAATCAGACGTGAACCTTAGAACCGTTATCCGCAAACTTCTCAAGGCAGAAACTATTGCCAAGAAAATGAAGGACTGGTATCTACAATGTGAAAGCTTGATACTTATCACGCTGATATACAAAACGTTGCATCTGACAAATCTGGAGTACAAATTCAGACGAAAATTTTATCGAAAACTTAATTTGATCCTGCGAGGACTATCCGAAGATGACCAGGAGAGAATTAAGAAAGTTTTTCATTATGATGCCCTGCAATCCAGCTCAAAAATACGCAAAATCATTGAACCAAGGACTCATATTTTCTCAACTAAACTACAGCATTATTTCTTTGATCTGCTGCACCTTTCCAGCGTTAATCAGATTAGATTCTATTTGGAGAAATATATTCTTGAAATCGTTGGGATTGATAAATTCGGTATTATTTTATATGAAAACAAAGATTCTGAAGGAGAGTTTTGGGTCAGCAACCAGCTCACAAAAGATGAACTTACAAGCATACATCAGAGCTATTTTGAGAAACTTCGAACCGAGCTGGAATGCCAGTATTACACTGTGAAAAATCAACATTTTTGCATTACCCCCCTTAAGTTGAAGAATGAACTTGAAGGAGTATTCATTCTTGCTGATATGGGCGAATATCCTTTCACAAAATCAGAAAAACTCATCATAAAACTATCCACCTCCTATCTTACGATCATTCTGAAAAAAATCGGGGAGTATGAGGAGGTTATGGAACAGCGTGAGCAGCTTTCAAATCTTATAACCATCAGCAGGGATACTCTCCAGATCATGAACTTGGAAGAGTTGAAAAATCAGATCACACTCAACGCTATTAAAATGTCGGGAGCAGAGCGTGGGTTCTTTATCAATTTGGATGAAAACAAGAATTTTGTCTTTAATGTAGCACTTCTAAGCACTGGCGAAAAGATCGATAGAGACAATCTTAAAATAAGCAAAACCGTACTGAAAGATGTGTATGAATCAAAAGTTCCTTTGAGCACCTTCGATGCAGTTGAGGAACAGCGTTTCTCGGATTCGGAAAGCATACAACGGCACGATCTTCGGTCTGTGTATTGCTCACCACTTAACGTGCATAACGAAATATACGGATTTCTCTATCTAGACAACCTGACAAGTATCAATAAGGTCATGCGATTTAATGAGAAACTACTGGAAATATTCATTCTCATGGCAGAGACTGCGATCAAGAATTCTCTTGATTACGAAAAACTCCGTATCGCCAATCAGGAGCTCCTCAAGGTAGACCAGGAACGCGCACAGTTCATCAATATTTCCTCTCACGAATTTAATACACCTATCCAAACTTTGAAGGGATATATTTCGATCCTGAAAGACCCTGAAACTCCAGATAATGTTCGTCAAAATACGATAAACATCATGGATAGGAATGTGGACCGTCTGCTGCATGCGATCAATAATATCCTTCAAATGAATGCGATGGAAACAAGGGGGATTGAGTTTGAAAAAGAGCTGATCGATCCTGAAGATATTCTGAAAATTGTGTATGAAGAAACTTGTGTCCTTGCAGAAAAACGAAAACAAAAGCTCGTTCTGGAGATTGCAAAAGGGCTCAAACCAATAATAGGAGAACGTATCACTCTTATCAATGGTATAAAAAATCTTGTGCTCAATGCGATCAAATATACGGATGATTACGGCGAAATAACGATTGGAGCACGAAAATCCAGATTCCGTAAGGAAGAGGCTGAAGGCATAGAATCCCTTATTGTATATGTAAAGGATAACGGCATCGGCATTCCTTCATATGAATTGGATAATATTTTCCGTGAATTCTACGAAGTAGCAGATATCAAATCACATCATTCAGGCGTGATAGAATTCAAATCATCAGGGCTTGGTCTTGGTCTGCCTATTACAAAAACCATTGTTGAGCATTACGGTGGGAAAATGTGGGTGAAAAGCGTTAAAGGCGAGGGTTCAACCTTCTTTATATCCCTTCCTTTTGCAAAAAAAACAAAGAAAAAAGAAAAGTGAGAAATAGTATGTCCATCCTGTCTCGTAAAAATACAATGAAAGAAAAACCAGCTCATAATTTCAGCCGGAAAATCTCGCAGCCATCCTCAGTTTTGATAATATGCTCTGCTGATTTTGTTGAATTCATGGAATCTCTCTGGGGACTCGGTATTCTGCTTCAATCCTATAAGAATCCTACCATTGTGCTCCACAAAAAGGAATGGGATTTTTTCATTGATCATCTTTATCCGGAGAGAGATTTCACTTTTATAGATTTTGCAGAGCTGAGAGTAGATCAAAATGTTGAATCAATTGAACTTATCGTGTTTCTCACAAAGAAGATTCAAAAGGAGGCAAAATCCTTTTTAAAAAAAATAAATAATGCAATCATAGCTGGGATAAGCTCCTTCGCTGATATAAAATTATTGAATTGCATCATTTCTGTGAACGAACTGCAATCCTATTACTACCAATTTTTTTCCTTTGCATCGCAACTAACGGGTATTTCAGAAGAATGGGATGCTTATATTGAAAAATATATTTTTCTTACAAATAGTGATGATGAATCTAAAGAAAAAGGGATAATCTATATTGATATCTCACCCGGAATTTATGGCACACGCTTCTCAAAGAAACATATCTACAAACTGGTCAATGCACTTCAGAAGAATTATAATTACGATATTGTTCTGACAGATCGTGATCCGCGGTATTATGATAAGCTCTCATATAAAAAATTTGATGTCAAACCGGATTTTCAGCTCATTGAAAACATTGATCAGGCACTTGAGCTGCTGAAATCTTGTATTCTCTTCATCTCACCCAATACTCCTTTGTTGCATTATATGCTTTACACTACACTGAGCACCTTCAGCATTCTTGTTCCACATGAACGCAGGCATCATTGTGAGACCTCTAAAAACATGATACACATTGTTCACAGGTTTTCGGGACTCAAAATAAAAGACATTTTACCACAGATAAAGAAAATACTTTAGAAATCAGGCGTACCCCCAAAATTCAGACACACATTTTCTGAAGAGCCCATGAATAAAGGAATTACGGGAATTATTAGATGGAGTATCTCATTTAAAAATTTCCAACATAAACAAAAGAGATGTCATTCCCGAGCGTGCTCCGCCAGCTGGCGGATTGGGTATCGGGAATCCAGTTCTGCACAATTTAAAAAATTAGGGATACCCCCAAAAATTCGATGAAGATTCTCTGGATAGTGCATGAATAAAGTGTTTTCGGAGAATTCTTCGCGGAAAATTACTTTTAGAAAAACTGTTAATTTGTATCTAT
>ASNI01000036.1 GCA_000404785.1 Cloacimonetes bacterium SCGC AAA252-N17 | reverse complement strand
GTGACAGTGCTTTTAACTATTATGGTTATTTCTTTCTTTTACTATTTATACGGATGATATTCAATAAGCTTTCCTTAAAGTGTCATGAATATGAAAAATTTTGGGGGTATGCCAACAATTTAAAAAATTAGTTGACAGAATATTCACCTATCAAGACTTTTTTTACGTGTAGTAAAATTTGATAATTCAGTTAATTTCACGAGCAAAAAGTTTATGTACTATTCAAAGAATGAGAATGATTTTATTTCAACGATTGATGAGCTGAAGGAATACATTTCCCTGACACTCAAAGAGGAGATGCAGCTACGAAAAGTCATACAGCGTCATCCCATGCTTATCTCGAAATTTTATCTTTCTCTTATTGATCTCTCTAATCCGAAAGACCCGCTGAGGAAAATGGTCGTTCCTTCTGCCTGGGAACTTGACCTGTCCGGTTCATATGATACAAGTGATGAATCCAAATATACGAAACTTTCCGGTCTGCAGCACAAATATAAGGAAACTGCTCTTGTTCTCTCGACAAATCGTTGCGCATCCTATTGCAGATTCTGCTTCCGTAAGCGTTTGATTGGATTGAAATCCAAAGAGATCATCGGCAATTTCAGCCATGCAGCAGATTATATTCAAGATCACCCGGAAATAAATAATGTACTCATCAGCGGAGGCGATCCTTTGATGCTTCCAACCGATGTCATTAAGCAATTCCTTGAACTCCTTACTCCGATTTCACACCTTGATTTTATTCGGTTCGGAACAAAAGTTCCCGTATATTATCCAAAAAGGATTCTACAGGATGACACATTGTTTTCCCTTCTCAATAATTATACTCACAACAAGATAAGAATATATATTGTGACACAGATCGATCATCCGCGAGAGATCACTGATGAGTTGAAAGAAATTGTGAAAATGCTTTTTGAAGTCGGCATCATTATAAACAATCAGACTGTATTAATGCGCGGAATTAATGACGATCCGGATGTGCTTGCCCAGCTAATGAGAACTCTTGTCTCCATTGGAATAAATCCCTATTATCTTTTTCAATGCAGACCGGTGAAACGTGTAAAAAAGCACTTTCAGATACCCCTTTCCGTCGGTTATCCGATAGTTGAAAAAGCAAAAGCCCAGCTCGATGGTCACAGTAAACGGTTCAGATTTGTGATGTCCCATAAAAAAGGAAAGATCGAGATTCTCGGTATAAAAGATAATGATATGTATTTTAAATTCCATCAGGCGAAAGATGAACGAAATGCTGGACTATTTTTCTCAAGAAAATTGAATCCTGCTGCCACATGGCTTGATGACTTGAATGATTCAAAAAAAATATATTAATATGTAGGAGAAACTATGTTAGGTGAAAATGAGATGATGTTAGAAGTTTTTGATGATAAGATCGAGGCAGAATTGCTGGAAGGATTGCTGAAAAGTTCAGGAATTGAATGCTACATTGCTTCTGATGACTGCGACGGTATGATGCCACAGCTTCAGTTGACAGAAGGCGTGGGTGTGGTTATCAACAAAGCTGACAAGGAAGAAGCAATGAAAATTCTTGAGGATGTGAAGAAGAGGAATAAGGAATCTGAGTAATTTTTGTCTTTGCGAAAGTTTTCCGACAGTGTGCGAAGAAGACTTGTCGAAGAGTCTATTTACTATGCTTATTTTGTCCGACTGAATAAACCCGTCTCTAACCCGATGTTTTAGTTTGCTTGTAAATATTAGCATTATAAATTGAGAATATTTCAAATAAATAGATTCTTCTCTTCTCCCCGATTGCATCGTTGATCCGCTCAGAATGACAAAGTTTTTTTGTATTTTGTTATTTCNTTCCAAAACTTTGGGAATCGAGAATCTGCTGTTGGCTGATTTTTCTGGATTCCCAATCAAGTTGAGAATGACACTTTTTTATGGTTAAAATTGCAGACCAAATCGGTTTAAGTGCCCAATGCTTTTGCATCGAGGGACTCGATGCACTCCAAAAAGGATCTCTAAATTAAAAATATTTGTCACTCTGAGCATACCTGAAGCACGGAGTGCAAAGGTATAGTCGAAGAGTCTATTTGTTATAAACAGCACTTCATAATTACCTTGTCACAAGCTTGCCAAGGCGTGGTCCCGACCTTCGGGACGGAGACTGGTCGAAGAGCTTGTGATAAGTAATTCGTATGCACCTCCCAACTTAAGACATGCTCTCCGACAAAGATTTATTATTATTCTGGATTCCCGTTTTCACGGGAATGACATGCCCTTTTTTATTTGGGGGTTTTGGAGTAGCCGACTCTGTTGGCTTAAATGCTCAATGCTTTGGCATCTAGGGACTCGATGCACTCCAAAAAGATCTCTAAATTAAAAACATTGTCACTCTGAGCATACCTGAAGCACGGAGTGCAAAGGTACAGTCGAAGAGTCTATTTACTATACTTATTTTGTCCGACTGGATAAACCCGTATCTACCCCGATGTTTTAGTTTGCTTGTAAATATTAGCATTATAAATTGAGAATATTTCAAATAAATAGATTCTTCTCTTCTCACCGATTGCATCGTTGATCCGCTCAGAATGACAAAGTTTTTTTGTATTTTGTTATTTCTTTCCAAAACTTTGGGAATCGAGAATCTGCTGTTGGCTGATTTTTCTGGATTCCCAATCAAGTTGAGAATGACAAACTTTTTTATGGTTAAAATTGCAGACCAAATCGGTTTAAGTGCCCAATGCTTTTGCATCGAGGGACTCGATGCACTCCAAAAAGGATCTCTAAATTAAAAATATTTGTCACTCTGAGCATACCTGAAGCACGGAGTGCAAAGGTATAGTCGAAGAGTCTATTTACTATGCTTATTTTGTCCGACCAGATAAACCAGTCTCTACCCCCTTCTTTAGGAATTCGTTTCTCGCTCCCCTGTCGCGGCGTAATGTAATGAGGCCGGATTACTCTTCGCTCTTTTATCACGCCGTAGTAAAACGAAGGCGGAACGCTCTACGACTTGCCCTTCTGCTTTCCACACCAACGATGAACCAAACCTTCTAACCTTATATACTTAGAATCTTCAAACTTTTTTTACATCAAATATTCTTTCTTCAAGAGAATCTCTTTTATCTCATCACTTCCCGGCTTTTGTACTTTCAGTAAAAGCTCTTCTATGTTCGTATCAAAACGCATTTTATACATTTCTCCAGCGCTTATTTCTGTAGCATTTTTACCATTAACCTCGAAAATAATATCATCTATCTCTACGCCTGCTTTATCAGCTGGGGAATTCTCCCACATACCAACGATCTTGAAATTTCCATCATCGAGTTTTCTCACATTTATACCTATCGAGAATAAAATATCTTTGGATGATTTTTCAGTTTCAGTCATAAGTACTTTCCTGTTTGGAAAATCTAGAGTGGTCACGAACTGCTCAAGAAAATCTTTACCCAGCAGTGCACTATTATTAAAAGGAAATTCTGCAAAAATAACTCCAACATCTTTAAAAACCATATCCCCTATTGATATTTCATCACATTTGTAAAGGTAGTTCTCATGGGTTTCTGTGAAAGGCCATTTTGCAAAATATCCTTTGCATGCAATGAGCTTATTTTGCTCTTCTTCGGGAAGCTGTTTAATAAAGGCGATGGGAAGTACGATAGGATAATGCAATCCTGTATCAATCCTTCCAAGTATCGGGAAATAGTCACCGATCTGCATTTGTACACTTGGGTGATACGGCATCATGATCTCCATGTCGAGAAGGTGTTGTTCGGATGTCTCAGCTTTGAGGGATTTATCATTATTCTCAAATACAAGTTGATTATTTTGATAATCTATAGTAGTGCGGAAAAAGCGGATAAAATCCGGTCCGATCATTCCTTCCAGCGCATCATTAACAAGTTCAAAGGTGTTTTTGAAATCCATGACACTCATATTGAAATCCTTTACTTTAAGCCCATCACAATTGATTTCTTTAGTGCAGGAGGTATATATCATCTGACCTGGAGTTTGCATCGAATCAATTTCCAATCCAAGCTGTTGTGCAAGCTCCATATCAATCATAGTATTTCCCCCGGTATCAAAAACGAAAGTCAGGTCTTCATCCAAATTATTTATGTTGACCGGCAATTCTATAATATGAGAGCGTGTCAGGTTAAAAGGGCACACCACTTTTGTGATAGGTTCCGGCACACCACCCCTTAATTGTTCGATAAACTCAATCTGTGCATGGAGTCCCACACAGATGAAGATAAAGATCGTAAGCAAAATTGGGATACAGTATTTTCCTTTGTTCATGTAAACTCCTTTAATTATTCGTTTTCTTTTTTAATTAATTTCCAAAATGTGTTATATAATTTTTCGCTGTCCCCAGCTACATCAATAGGCTCGATCAGTTCTCCGATAAATGAAAGCCCTTCGATTATTGCATGCATCATAAGGGCGAGAGCTTCGGAATCGATATCATTACGTATGATCCCTTCCTGCTGTAGTCCACCGAGGATTTCATTTATCTTATGCCGTGTCCTGGAGAGATCTTGTGAAATTCGGGACTTGTACGTTGCCTTCATCCTGCTCATGAGAAGGAGGAACATGTTGTAACTATAGGATAGTTCCGGCTCTTCTTCATCCAATAATACTTTTTCTATTTGCATAAAAAGTGGAGCTGCTTCAAACATTCTATGTACTTTTTGCTCATCTGATGTACAGTCCGCAAAGTACTTTGTTCCCCAGCTCGTGATTCTTTGTGTGAAATAATCAAAGATAGCTCCCACAAGTTCATCTTTATTTTTAAAATGATGATATATTGCAGGTTTTGACACTCCCACTTCCTGAGCGATCTCGTTCATTGAGGTTTCATTGAAACCCTTTGACAAGAAGAGCTTGAGCGCTGTTTTAATTATGACTTCTTTAGTTTTCATGATGCTCCTTACTTACCGGTAAGTGTTTTTATTAATGAGAATGTTTGTCAAATTTTTTAGTATGAAGTCCGTAATTATAAAAGAGAGAACACAGATTTTCGCTTATGAAGTCCGTAATTATAAAAGAGAGAACACAGATTTTCGCTGATGACACTGATACACGCTGATAATACTGGTCAATGCAGTTTTAAATAATTTAATTTCTTTGTAGTTCTCTGTGTCCTCTGTGGTGATGAATTCTTATTGCTCAGCTTATCAAAGTTAGAAATAAGAAAAGGGACACACTTGCGTGCATCCCTATTATAATTATATATTTTCTGAAATTTTCTTCATTTCATTTTGGGCAGTGCGCTGCCTGGAAGCCACTTTTTATATAATTTTTCCAGTACTCCATCTTCGTAAATTTCATGAAAGACCTGCTCCCATTCATCAATAATATGTTCCGGTGTTCCTTTCGAAATAGCTATGTAGAAATCACCGGTACTCACCGTGTACACTGGTTCGAGATCATCTATAGAGTAACCTGCCTGCTTGGCAATTTCGGGAATTGTGATGTCAGTAAAGATCGAAAGGTCAACTTCCCCTTCGACTAACTGGTGGACATTCTCTGTTGGATTCGGTGAACTCACCAGATTTGTAAAGCCGGCATCTTTTAGATCCTGCTCGGAAAACCATGCTGAACATGTAGCGATCTTTCCGAGTTTCTTTGCATCTTCCATGCTGTTGATCTTGATACCTGAGCCTTTCTTTGCATAGAAAATTGTATGATTCGAACCAATAGGACCGATCCAGTTGAAAAGCTTCTCTCGGAGAGGAGTTCTCTTCATTGTGAAAAGCACAAAATTAGGATTGACGAGGCAGAGATGATATCCATTCTCCCAAGATGAGATGCGAATATTATCTGGAATATCCAATCTGGCGAGAATTTCACGTACTACTTCAGTTCCGAAACCGGTAATTTTGCCATTCTCCTGAAATGTGAGGGGAGGATAATCCTCAGTGTATATTTGAAGAATTCCAGGAGGTATTTCATCTGGAAGCCATTTTTTGAAAATCTTATCAAAAGTTCCATCATTCTTCATATTATCAAGATGACTCTGCCAGGTTTGGATCAGCTCATCTGATGTTGATTGTGAAAAAGCAATGTATTCGAGTTCTGATGTAATGAAAAGTGCTTTTTTGAATTCACTTGGATCGATTCCGAGTTTTTTTATTTCGCTGTTCAGAACCAGATTGGAATAAGGGAAAAGATTTACTTTACCATTCAGCAATTGAGTGAAAATTTCCTGAATGGTGTTGTACTCAACGAGATTTGTAAATCCTTTTTCTTTCAGAATTCCTGCAATCGCATAGTCCTTCAAGACCGCTATCTTGAGCACTTTCTTCGCATCATCGAGCGTTTCTATGTTCAGCGTACAGTCTTTTGAGGTATAGAAATAGTTCTCTACAGAACTGATAGGTCCGACCCACTTGAAAAGATCTTTTCTCGCTGAAATCATGCAGGTGGAAAACAACGCAATATTGAGCTCACTCGTGAGCTTTTGATATGCGTCCGACCATAATAGAAGAGTAATTTTCTTATTGACCCCTATTCTCTTCAAAATCTCTTGAACCACTTCTGTTGCTTGACCTGTTAATTGTCCATCCTTCATAAGATTCAATGGAGCAAACTCTTCAGTATAGATCTGCAACTCGTTCATTTCTTTTGATATGTCGGCATTCAGTTCAGTAAAAACAGAACCCATGAGAACACACAATGTAACTATAATCATTAGTTTTTTCATACTTATTCTCCAATTTCTTTGCTATTAATTTTCTCTAATTTTAGTTGATTTGCCTTGGCAGGGTATAAATCTGTCAATAATAATTTTCAAAAGTTCAAATTTTAATTACGCAGCTTTGGGAGAATTTATGGATACTGTCAAAGTACTGAAGTGTGAGATATTTAATCGAATAAAATTTGACACATGGTCTCGGTATATGAATTTTTCACAAATTCATAGATCATTATATTATTCGTATATAAGGAGTTTTCATGCCATTTATTTCCAACACTGATGAACAGCGAAAGCAGATGCTCGAGGAGATCGGTGTCGCATCTTTTGAAGAATTGCTAAAAGGTATTCCGGAAGACCTGATCATCACTAAACCACTGAATCTCGATAAACCGCTTTCAGAATTTGAAGTAACCAAAAAACTTAATGGGCTGACTGCAAAAAACATTAATACTTCGGAAATGGTATCTTTCTTAGGAGCTGGTATTTATGACCATTTCATTCCTGCTGCAGTGAACTATGTGATCGGACGCCCTGAGTTTTATTCCGCCTATACACCCTATCAGGCAGAGGTGAGCCAGGGAACGCTGCAATTCATCTATGAATATCAGACTTTGATCTGCGAACTCACCGGCATGGATGCGTCCAATGCATCAATGTATGACGGAGCAACTGCCTGTGCTGAAGCGCTTCTTCTGGCACTTCGTCATAATAAAAACAAGAAGGTTATCATCTCCAGCTTGATACATCCTCATTATAAGCAAGTCATTGAAACCTACATAAAACCACTTGAGTCGGTGATCGTATATATTCCGCAGAATAATGGCAGAATTGACATAGAAAAACTCAAACAAGAGATGACTAATGATGTTTCTGCGGTTCTTATTCCATCACCGAATTTTTTAGGTGTTATTGAAGACCTCGAAGCGCTGGAGCCAATAATTCACGAGAACAAAAAGGCGCTGTACATTGTCTCTACAGACCCTCTTTCTTTGATGCTGTTCAATCCTCCTGGAAAATACAATGTTGATGTTGTCGTTGGTGAAGGACAGGTGCTGGGAAACATGCAGAATCTTGGCGGTCCGCTTTTTGGATTTTTTGCTGCAAATCAAAAACTTATCAGGAAAATGCCGGGTAGGATCGTTGGTGCCACAATTGACACAAACGGACAAAAAGGATATGTACTCACACTGCAGGCACGTGAACAGCATATTCGAAGAGACAAAGCTACCTCGAATATCTGCACGAACGAATCACTCTGTGCGCTTGCAGCAACTGTATATATGGTACTTATGGGCAAACAGGGATTGCGTGAAGTTGCAGAACAATCTACGATCAAGGCGCATTATCTTTATAATAAAATCTGCAAAATTGATGGATTTGAACCTGCAAATTCTGCTCCATTCTTCAAAGAATTTTCAGTGAAAACACCACTCCCACCCGTTGAAATTATTTCAAAACTGAAAGATAAGGGCTATTTTGCCGGTGTGGATATCTCTAAATTCGGATATAAAGATCAACTGCTAATTGCAGTGACAGAGAAACGAACCAGGCAAGAGCTCGATGCTTTTGTTGATGAACTTGAAAAATTTGTGAAGTGAGGTGCAGCATGGCAACAAAAACAATATTTGAAAAAAGCATAAAAGAGCGTAAAGGTTACACACTTCCCAAATGTGAGATCAAGAATAAAATTGGTGAATTGTTCCCCGAGAATCTTCTTCGTAAAGACGCGCCACAGATTCCAGAAGTCAGTGAATTGGACGCAGTTCGGCACTATATTGAACTCTCAGGCAAGAATCATTTCATAGAGAAAGGATTCTATCCGCTTGGCTCATGCACAATGAAGTACAATCCGAAGATCAATGATATCGTTAATGTCCTTACCGGTTTTACAGATATTCATCCTATGCAGCCGGAAGATACGATACAGGGAGCTTTGCAGGTTATGTATGAATTGCAGAATGATCTTGCAGAAATATCCGGAATGGCGGTGGTTTCACTACAACCGGTAGCAGGTGCCCATGGCGAGTTCACCGGTGTAAATATCATCTATAATTATCATAAAAACAAAAGGCAACACCGTACCAAGATCATCATGCCGGATTCTTCTCACGGAACAAATCCAGCTACCTCAGCAGTCCATGGCTTTGAAGTGGTGGAGCTCAAATCCAATAAGGAAGGCAAGGTCGATATTCAAGCACTTAAAGAAGTACTTGATAATGATGTCGCCGGATTCATGCTCACCAACCCGAATACGCTTGGAGTATTCGAGACTGATGTGAAAGAGATCGCAGATCTGATCCATTCAGTTGATGGACTCATGTATATGGACGGTGCAAATCTCAATGCAATGCTTGGTTACATCAGACCTGGTGATATGGGCTTTGATATTGTACATTTCAATATGCATAAAACCTTCTCAACACCCCACGGCGGTGGTGGGCCAGGAGGTGGCGGAATCGGTGTCAGCGAGAAGTTGGTTGAATATTTACCAGTTCCAATTGTGAAGAAAAAAGACGACATATATTATCTTGATTATGATGCCAGATATTCAATCGGAAAAGTCCATTCCTACTTCGGAAATTTTATCGTAATGGTTCGTGCATACATATATCTCAAGATGCTGGGCGACAAAGGATTGAAGCGCGTTGCAGAAAATGCTGTGATAAATTCCAATTATCTGATGGTAAAATTGCTCTCCGAATATCCTGTCCCCTACCAGAAAAATATCATGCATGAATTTGTCGCCTGTGGAGAAAAATTTAAGGAATATGGCGTAAAAACACTTGATATTGCCAAACGGCTGCTCGACTATGGATTCCACGCTCCTACAATTTATTTCCCTCTCATCGTTCATGAAGCATTGATGATCGAACCGACTGAAACAGAGAGCAAAGAAACTCTTGATAATTTCGCAGAAGTAATGTTGAAAATAGCACAGGAAGCAAAGGAAAATCCAGAATTGCTTAATGAAGCTCCTCAAAACACTCCAGTCACAAGACTTGACGAAACAAATGCGATCAGGAATCTTGATATTAAATATAATTTTGAAACCTAAATTATGAAATACAAAGTAATTGAATCATTGTGTGATGTTTGTGCATGCTGTGCTTCGGTGTGCCCTCAGGATGCGATAATCATGAGCGAGAAGAAGGCGATAATTCTTTCTGAAAAATGTATTGGATGTGCTAACTGTTTTATTGTATGTCCCATCTCAGCAATCGAAGAGGTTTCTGATGAAGATTAGACCATTTTATGATATTGTCGTAGTTGGAAGCGGACCTGCCGGAAGCATGACCGCTCTATTTGCTACAAAGAATGGTGCCTCAGTACTCATACTGGAGCGTGACAGAGAAGTCGGCATCCCTGTTCGTTGCGCAGAGGGTATTTCGGGAAGAGGACTGAAAAAATTCTTTCAACTTGATGAAAGATGGATATCACAACAAATAGATGGATCCAAGCTGTATGCACCTAACGGACAGTCATGCATTATGAAATCAGAAGCAGTTGGCGACGGATATGTGCTTGAGCGAAAACTTTTTGATGCCTTCATCTGTGAAGAAGCTGCAAAGAATGGAGCAGATATTATCACAAAAGCCGATGCCCACGACCTACTTTGGGAAAATGAAAAAATATCAGGTGTTAAGTTTAGCTATCTCGGCGAAGAAAAACAGGTGAAATCCCATATTGTTGTTGGTGCAGACGGTCCCGAATCCCGCATTGGAAAACTAGCCGGCATTGATACGACTTTAAAAATAGAGGACTTGGAATCCGGAGCCCAATACCTCCTCACCGATGTTGACGTAGATAGAAAACTCACACATTTTTATTTCGGAAATGACATTGCACCGGGCGGTTACGTGTGGATCTTCCCTAAAGGAAGAAATATGGCTAATGTCGGGATCGGCATTAGGGCAGATAGAGGTAACGGTAAAAATGCCCGAAACTATCTGGATGATTTTGTGACGAAAAATTTTCCCAAAAGCAGAGCTCTTGCATTTTTTGCAGGCGCAGTGCCGACTGCAAGAACTCTTAATGATATCACCAATGACAACCTTATGCTTGTAGGTGATGCTGCCCGACAGGTCAATCCAGTCACAGGCGGTGGACTTAGCAACATACTTGTCGCCGGCAGTATTGCAGGAACAGTCGCTGCTGAAGCAGTCAAGAAAGGTGATTTTTCAAATAAATTCCTAAAAAAATACCACAGGCGGTGGATGAAAGAACAGGGAAATCATCAAAAAGTACACTACAAACTCAAAGAAATATTCTTTGACTTCTCTGATGATGAACTGAACGAAATAGTTGGTCTCCTGCATGATATTCCCGAGGAAAAACTTACCCTTTTTCAGCTTTTTAAAACCGCAGTGAGAAATAAACCTTCACTTATCAAAGAACTCGTAAAGATCTATTTCTGAACATAAATTTGACATAATAATCGGATAGTAAAATACTATCTTTTCATCAGGGGTGCTCTTATGAGCTGAGAACATACCCTTTGAACCTGATCCAGATAATGCTGGCGTAGGAATAAGTTCACCGGGCATCGTTGATGATCCGGTTTTTTTATTTTGAAAGGATTGTATGAAAGCATTACAGAAGAACATCGGTCTTTATTTCATCATAGATGGAATGTACACGCAGGATTTTGAAAAATATACTCGAATGGCAATACGCAATAATGTTTCGATTATTCAATACAGAGATAAAGGTGCTGATATCCGGAATATGATTAAAAATGCTCAAAAAATGCAGAAACTTACAGCAGATACTTCAACATGCTTTATTGTAAATGATATTCCAGAAGCTGCGATTGCTGCTAATGCTGACGGTATCCATGTAGGACAAAGCGATGAAAGCTATATGAACGTCAGGACCCAAATGCCTGAAAAAGTAATTGGTGTAAGCACGATGACACTTTTAGAATCACTTGAAGCTGAAGAATTGGGAGCTGATTATCTGGGTGTCGGACCAATATTTGCAACTCAAACCAAGACTGACACTCCCCCACCCATTGGACTGAGCAAGCTCAAGGAAATAGTCGATAAAACCACAATACCAATTGTCGCCATCGGTGGTATCAATACTCAAAATTTAGGAGAAGTTTTGGATACCGGAGTGCATGGCTTGGCAATTATTTCAGCGATACTGACCGCACCTGATCCCGAAAATGAAATTCATAAAATTCAAGAAATCATCAAGAAATATAACAAGAAATGAGGATATCATGCAAGAACTCCATTTACCATTATACACCTATTTACAAAAGATCAGAAATACAAAGCCGCTGATCCATCACATTACCAACTGGGTTTCGATCGCAGATTGTGCAAATATTGTTCGGCTTACCGGCGGACTGCCGATTATGGCACATGCAAAAGAAGAAGTCGCTGATATGGTCAAATTGTCAGATGCGCTGGTTCTGAATATAGGCACACTTACATCGGAGCTTGTTGAATCTATGAAAATCGCAGCAAAAGCAGCAAATGAAAAAGGCATCCCTGTTATATTGGATGCCGTTGGTGTAGGCGCTACTTCATTCAGGGACAAAAAAGCTTTCGAACTTCTTGATGAATGCTATATTAACATCATCAAAGGGAATGCTTCAGAAATTGCCAAACTTGCCGGTGAGGATGTTGTCACAAAGGGCGTCGAGGCAGTGGATATACAGCTTGATCTTGTACAAGTTGCGAAGAAACTTGCTAAAGACAAAAATGCAACTGTAGTCATTACTGCTCCTGAAGATATTGTTGTATGGAAGGATAATGTTTATGTCGTTAAAAATGGACATCCGCTTATGGGACAGATCGTTGGTACGGGATGCATGGCAGCATCAGTTATAGGATGCTTCTGCGCTATCGACAAAGACTATGGAAAATTGTGCGCTGCGGGTTTATCTGTGTATGAGATCGCAGCAGAAAAATCCGCAAGGGAGACCCTCACTCCATTTGCATTCAAACAAAAATTCTTCGATGAACTCTATAAAATGGATGAGGTGTGTGATTGGATGCAAAAGATCTTTGCTCTATAAACATTATTTTTTTATAAATTTGTATTAAGAAGGTACTATGACATTACTAGAACAGGCAAAAAAGGGAATGATCACTGAGGATATGCGGTTTATCGCCAAAGATGAACACCGCGACGTAGAATGGCTTATAGATGAAATTGCTGTAGGTCATATAGTTATTCCCCAAAATATAAGAAGAAAATTTCAACCGGTAGGAATCGGGAATAAACTCCGCACAAAAATTAATGCAAATATCGGGACTTCTCCAGACCATTTTGATATTGAAGAGGAGCTGGAGAAACTAAAAGTTTCAGTGGCGTACGGATCAGACAGCGTTATGGATCTCTCTACCGGAGGAGATCTCTCCAAGATTCGCAAAGCAATCCTGGATCAGTCGCCAATTATGGTTGGCACAGTCCCAATTTATCAGGTTGCAGCCGAGCTTCTCGATAAGGATCATGATATCACAGAAATGACTGTTGACCAGCTTTTTGATTCTATAGAAAAACAGTGTGAAGAAGGGGTAGATTATATCACCGTCCATTGCGGAATTACAAGAAAAGCTGTTGATGCCATGAAAAAACAGCCACGCTTACTCGGGGTGGTGAGCAGGGGCGGCTCGCTGCTGCTTAAATGGATGAAGATTCACAAAAAGGAAAATCCTCTCTACGAATATTATGACAGATTGCTGGATATCGCTTATAAATATGATGTAACTCTCAGCTTGGGCGACGGCTTGCGACCCGGTTGCCTGGCAGATGCGAGCGATGCAGGACAGTTTCAGGAACTTATTACTCTCGGAGAGCTTCAACAACGAGCTTTAAAGTCAAATGTGCAAATCATGATCGAGGGTCCCGGACATATTCCACTCCATCAGATCGAAGCAAATGTGCGGCTGCAAAAATCTCTCTGTCACGGAGCTCCTTTTTATGTTCTTGGACCCATCACTACAGATATTGCACCTGGCTATGATCACATTACCAGCGCGATCGGTGGCACACTGGCTGCGTATTATGGTGCGGATTTCCTCTGTTATGTAACACCATCAGAGCATCTATGCCTGCCGACAAAAGATGATGTGCGAGAAGGTGTGATCGCTGCGAAAATTGCTGCTCATTCTGCTGATATTGCAAACGGCATTCCGGGTAGTATGGATAGAGACAATAGAATATCTAAATTTCGTTCTGAATTAAATTGGGAAGGACAGTACGAAACATCGATCGATCCTCTTTTGGCTAAGAAAAGACGCAAAGCAAGTGAGGACTTCTCTGAAGATGTTTGCACCATGTGCGGAAAATTATGTGCAATAAAGACGTCAAAAAGTTAGAAGGTTAGAAAGTTAATAAGTTATTTAGTGAAAACAAAAAATAATAGAAAGGTAGATATGAGTACATTTAAATGCATCGAGGAGATAGAGACATGGAAAGAAGCTGTTGAATTGGCTGTGGACGTATACAGAATTACAGATTTAGATCCTTTCAAACATGATTTTTCATTGAAGGATCAGCTTCGAAGAAGTGCCATTTCAATCTCATCGAATATTGCTGAAGGATTTGAGAGAGAAACTCATAAAGAATTTATAAGATTTTTATTTTTCGCAAAAGGTTCTTGCGGAGAATTGCGGTCACAATTGTATGTTTCCCAAAGAATTGGATTTATCGATGAAAACATATATGACCGACTGAAAAACCGTTGCA
Source organism: Cloacimonetes bacterium SCGC AAA252-N17 (assembly GCA_000404785.1). GTDB lineage: Bacteria > Cloacimonadota > Cloacimonadia > JGIOTU-2 > JGIOTU-2 > Celaenobacter > Celaenobacter polaris. Next base: position 13,511 of record ASNI01000036.1, on the reverse strand, counting down.
AAATGCTCTCAAGCAAAATCCAATCACTCATTAATTATCTTAAATCCGTAAAATGAAAAAAAAATCCGACCATGCCAACTCTCTAACCTTCAAACCTTCAAACCTTAAAACCTTAAAACCTTATTGTTTAACAATAGCAGCGAGTGATACTTCAGGTGGAGCAGGCATTCAGCGAGACCTCAAGACATTTCATGATATTGGTGTGAATGGTCTTTCTGTAATAACCGGCATCACTGCTCAAACTAAACAAAAAGTTTTCTATGCAAAAGCATTGCAAGTCGAACAAGTAGAGACTCAACTAAAAACAATCCTCGAGAACTATCAAATCTCAGCAGTAAAGATCGGAGTGGCGTTCAATTGGGAAATTATGGAATGTATTTCTTTCTACCTGAAAAAATATAATCAAAAAAATATCGTGATAGATCCCATCTTGAAAGCCAGTGATGAATATTCCTTTCTTAATGTAGAGAGTTTCTCCTTTATGAAAGATAAGTTCCTCCGTATCGCAGATATTATTACTCCAAATGTTCCTGAATTGGAAACACTGAGCGAGATGTCGATCTCAAGCGAAAAAGAACTTGTCGAAGCAGGAAGATTAATTTCAAAAAAATACGATGCCAATATTTTCGCAAAAGGCGGTCATCTCAATGATGATGGTGATATTAAGGATTATCTAATAAAGGGAAATAATACAGATTTATTTTCCGCTCCAAATAAACATTTATCCGATGTCCATGGCACTGGCTGCCTGATCTCTTCTGCAATTACTGCATATCTTGCTTTGGGTTTTGATATAAAAAATGCGATCGTCAAAGCAAAGGAATATTTTTATTCAATCATGAATAGCGATAACTGTTAATAGTGTCATGTAAAACTTCGATTGGAAAGGGTAATTGAATTTTGACATTTCTTATATTGCCTTCTCCTCACCTAGGAGAAGGTTAGTTTACCCCGTGAAATCAGCTTGCTGAATATTTCACAGGGGGATGAGGTTTCAAACTTTGTTAAAATTCAATTTACGTCATTTAACAATTGACTCATTAATAGTTTTGAAAATTCAAATGCTCTCATTATATCCCTTCATAATCTTCAAATATTTGACAAATATTTCTCTTCCTGCGAGATGGACACGATGGTAAAAGAGATCAAACCGATCAGTCACAATGAAATTTACAGGAAGCTCACGCATCTCTTTGCGATAATTATTCCTGTGTTATATTATTTTGTAGTAAAAAATCAGCTTCTTGCAATAGCTATACTCCTTCCCTTTGCTATCGGATCTGTGGTCTTGGATTCTGCCCGTATCGAGAATCCTAAATTTCGTCATCATTTTCTAAAGCTTTTCGGCACTCATCTTCGGGATTCTGAAGTGAGCAAACTTACCGGCGGCTCATACCTCCTAACCTCATCAGTAGTGACTATCGCAGTTTTCACCAAAGAAATTGCGTTCCTCGCGATATCCTACCTGGTAGTTGGTGACACCCTTGCTGCTTTTTTCGGACTCTCCCTCGGAAGGAGAAAATTTGTACGCTCAAAGAAATCTCTCGAAGGACTTATTGGTGCTTTCCTCGGTTGTGCAATTTTCGGAATGGTCAGTTATTTCCTTTTTCTTAAACGCGTATTCGCTTATGACAGTGCACATCCCGAACTTACGGTGATAATGATAATCGTCGGCTCACTTGTCGCATCTGTTGTTGAATCTGCAGATCTTCATATTAATGATAATATAAGTATCCCGATACTTTCCGCTCTGGCGATGACTATCGTATATTTATTTATATAAGGAGACAAGATGAAACTTTCCTTTGTGATCCCGGTCTATAATGAAGAAAAAAGTCTCAAAGAATTACACAAAAAGATTATCGAAAACATTCCCAACACCTCTTATGAAATCATCTTTATTGATGACGGAAGTACTGACAATTCCCATGCTATCATTGAAGAAATTGCCAAACAAGATATTCATATCAAACCGATCAGATTCCGAACTAACTTCGGTAAAGCTGCAGCGCTGCAAGCAGGTTTTGACAAAGCTCAAGGTGATATCATATTCACAATGGATGCTGATCTTCAGGACGATCCCAGAGAGATTCCCAGATTTCTCGAAAAAATAGAAGAGGGGTTTGATCTTGTGTCGGGCTGGAAGAAAAAAAGAAAAGATCCGATTGCAAAGCGCTGGCCCTCAAAATTCTTTAATCTGACAACCTCAATGGTTTTTCATCTGCGCCTACATGATTACAATTGCGGTTATAAAGCATATCGTAAGGATGCAGTAAAATCTATAGATATTTATGGCGAACTCTATCGCTATATTCCTGCTATCGTGTGGTCAAAAGGTTTTTCTGTAACTGAAATTGTTGTTACTCATCACAAAAGAAAATTTGGAAAATCAAAATACGGAGCAAGTAGACTTATCCGCGGTTTTCTCGATCTGCTTACCGTGACCATGATCACAAAATATCAGAGAAGTCCTCTTTATCTTTTCGGTGTTAGCGGTTTGATCATCTCGCTCATTGGATTCATAATAAGTATCTGGCTGGCAGTGGAGAAAATTTTCTTTGGTATGAGCTTGGGCAACAGACCATTGCTCTTTCTTGGCATACTTCTGATCGTTGTCGGCGTACAGCTTATTTCACTTGGATTGCTCGGAGAAATGATCGTATATAGTTCTCGCCAGAGAAGAAAACGCTCTGAAAATAATAAAGACAAGAATTAGTTCTAAAAAGTATATCCCATCGAAAGATTCCAGAAACTGTGCTGCTTGCTCTGCTCATAGGCAAGCTTAACCGGACCAAATATCGTAGTCATTTCCAGCCCGATCGAGTAACCTATCTTCTCTCCCCTATCAAAAATATTCCAGAAATCTTTCATGGAATCGATACTTCCAAAATCACCAATTCCGATTTTCGCAACGCAGAAAAGTTCTTTGCGCGGATCACTTATTGCAAAATCCAGTAATAAATATCGCAATTTAAGAGAAGTGTAAAAAATATCCTTTCCACTTACCTCATTGTAGTCAAAGCCGTAGAATGTATCTTTCGGTTTATGAAAGAAAAGGCGGTTTTCAGAAATATCCCCGCTTTCGCTATCATGAAGATACAATCGTGACCAATTCTCAAGTGTCCATTTCTTATGAATAGGGATACAGAACACATTTTCAAAGTAAATTGCACTGAAATTATTAACTGAGCCAAGCGCCTTATCGTAGCGAATATATGATGCTTTGCGATACAGACCTTTCGTGGGATACAGCACGTTATCGAAGTTATCAAATAGAAGCTGCAAGCCAATGCCAGAACTCCTTTTTTCAAGTTTCAAATTTGCTATTTGATAATCAAATACAAGTGAAAGCATTCCCAGTTTTGAATCATCAAAAAAGCCGCTCTCTGCTCGTAAATTCCAGTATCTGTTATCTTCATTATTAATGTCATCATACAGATAGAGGTGGAGAAGACTGTTCCAATGGAACTGAAAAATTCTATCAGTACTGAAACGCACACCATACTTTCGCTCTGTTCCGAATCGAAGATACCATTGTAGAAGCTGTCCTGTGCCAAATAAGTTGTCATGCCCCACAGAAATAAAACCCGATGCTCCTTGTTGGGAAGCATATTGAGCACCTGCCTCTATGATCCCAAAGGGCTTTTCGGACACGGAGAAAACGATATCCACAGCACCATTTTCAAGCGGTTCCACAGCAAAATCTACTAAATTGAAATAGTTTGTACCATAGATTCTCTTAATATCTTTTTCGATACTGTAGATATTGAAAATTTCTCCAGGTTTTGTATGAACTTCCCGTAAAATAACTCCATCATTGGTAACATTATTGCCCTCGATCCTGATAGCATGTATAGCTCCCTCGTTTATACTGACATCAATCTTTTCAGAAGTGGATCTGGTTGAAATTATCTCAGCAAGTACATACCCTTTATTCACATAATATTTTTCTATATGATCTTCGAATTCACCGAGAGAGTTCAGGGAATCAAGAATGTTATCAGCCAGCAAATCCTCATATGAAAAGAGAGAATTGCCAAGTATAGATATTTCTTTATTCGCAACAGGAATGGACAATTCTTTTTCTTTATAAGATTCTGAATCCGTCTTTGTTATCTTAAGTATAGAATCGATTTGTGCAAATGCCTGACAGTATCCAATGGTAATCAGTTCCTTATATCTTGCGAACTCCGTGTTCTTTATGTGCTTTGTAGAAGGTCTAATTATGATATCTGCCTGCTTGAGCTCATCTTTGATCTTTGAGAACATCATAATATTGATGAGTTGGTTTGTGAAATTGGTGATATTGGTGAGATTAGCATCTGTTGCCAGATAGTTTGTGGCATTCGAAGCAATAATTATATCAGCTCCCATATCACGCATGCTGCTGATAGGAAGGTTGTTGGTAATTCCTCCATCCACATAGAAAGTCGAATCTATCAAAGTCGGAGATAACAGAAAAGGTACGGTCATACTTGCCTGCACAACCTGTGGAAGTTCTCCATGAGTAAAGATATGATTCTCGCCTGTTTTGATATTTGTCGTTGAAATAAAGAGCGGAGTTTCCAAATTAAGAAAATTACCCCTGCATAAATAATTCGCTCTCGTGAAATAATAATCAAGCTGGCTTACGATCTTCTGAGTGTTTCCAAGAGAATTTGGGAATTTCAGTTCCCAGTCCGAGAACCTTACTCTCAGCACATTCGCTTCATTGATCCTTCGAGAATAATAATAATATTGTTGCCTGTCAGGATTGGTCGTGATGTTCCAATCTGTACTCCCAATGATTTCCTGCATTTCTTCCACTGAATATCCAGATGCATAGAATGCAGCGATAAGAGCACCAAAACTCGTTCCTCCAATAAAATCTATTGGGATATTATACTCCTCCAGAGCGCGTAACACGCCTATGTGGGCAATTCCCCTCGCACCGCCGCCGCTTAATACAACTCCGATGGTTGGACGCGAGTTTTCTGCCCAAATCAGATTGGAGGTGCACAATACAGCCAAACAAAACAAGAGTATGATTTTCTTTTTCATAGATTTATATTAATTCCTTTTTTCAGGACTCACAATGTCAATATTTTTACTGTAAGATTAGAATCTGAAAATCTTTTTTTGTAGATTCATTTACCCGAAATGACCGATTCATTAGTTTGAATTAGAATTTATTGACAGCTGAATTGCTTCTTAATGAAATGCGGGCAATAAAAATTATACAGAATAAAATCACTAAAACTTTGATTCAATATTATTTGATTATTTAAAAGGAGTAATACATGAATCTCTACGATAAATGCGCCAGCTTTACAGAAGCAAAAATACTTGAAGAGCAGGGTTTTTATCCCTATTTCCGTGTGATCAGTTCCGAGCAGGATACTGAAGTCATCGTGAATGGCAAGAAGACCCTCATGCTTGGTTCGAACAGCTATCTGGGACTTACCAATCATCCAAAAGTAAAAGAAGCTGCTGAAAATGCGATCAAAAAATATGGTACTGGTTGTGCCGGTTCCCGTTTCCTGAATGGTACTCTCGATATTCATATCGAGTTGGAAGAACGCCTTGCTAATCTGGTTGGAATGGATTCTGCTCTTGCATATTCAACAGGATATCAGGCAAATCTTGGTGTGCTCAGCACAATAGTTACACGAGGTGAATACTTCATAACTGACAAACTGGATCACGCAAGTATCATCGATGGCTGTCATTTATCTTACGGCAAAATGCTGCGTTACAATCATAATGATATGAATGATCTTGAGCGCGTATTGCAAGACGTTGAAGAAACACCCAAATTAATCGTTGTGGACGGTATATTCAGCATGGAAGGTGATATTGCTAAATTACCTCAGATCGTTCACCTGGCAGAAAAATATAATGCACAGGTCATGGTTGATGATGCCCATTCGATCGGAGTGCTTGGTAAAAATGGCTCTGGAACTGCAAATCATTTTGGCTTAACAGATAAAGTAGATATTATCATGGGAACTTTCAGCAAATCCCTTGCTTCAGTGGGCGGCTTTATTGCAGGGAATGAAGTGTTTATACACTATCTCAAGCATTTCTCCCGTCCTCTTATTTTCAGTGCTAGTCTTCCACCAGCTTCTGCTGCCACTGTTATCGCAGCTATCGATATTATGCAGAAAGAACCGGAGCGAATTGACCGCTTGTGGGAGATCACCAGATATATGCAAAAAGGTTTTACAAACATGGGCTACGATATTGGCACGAGCGAAACTCCTATCATTCCGCTGCATGTTGGCGATATGATGACTGCCTTTAAGATGTGGCGTATGCTTGCCGATGATGGCGTGTTTATTAATCCTGTCATACCTCCGGCAGTTCCGCCAAATGACTGTCTTGTCAGAACCAGTTTTATGGCTACTCATACTGACGAGCAACTTAATATTGCGCTTGAAAAGTTTGAAAAAATAGGTAAAAAGTTAGGGGTAATTTAAGGGTTCGAGTTCAGTTGTAGCAACAATCAGTGTCCACTTGAACGGGGATTAGAAAAGCTCATATCATAGGCATGATGTCTGTGTTGCTTTAGCCATCTTTGGTTTGAAAATTTTCCTCCCATTTATATTCTCTGTTGTAATAAACGAGAATTCATATAATATCTTCGACAATTTTCGTGTATCAATATCAATTTGTACTTTTTCTTTAATCTCTTTTGCTGAAAGTGGAGAAGTGAGAATACTTTTCACTTTTTCTTCAAAACTTTCTAATTCTTCGTGATGTTCAACCTTCCCATTATTATCAAGGGGAATAGCCCCTTTCATTATCAATAAATTATTGGCATTATCCTCTTTTTCATCAGCAACTCGAACATAAATTTCACGACCCTTATTCAAACCATCTATTACGCCTGACCAAGTCCCACCTTTTGAGTCAGATTCAGCAACGAAGATTTTTTCCGCCAATCCATAAATATAAACATTCCGACCCATTGCAAGACCAACTGACCATGGTGCTCGTGGATGGTATGTGCTGACAACCAATATATCACCATCAATTATTTGTGAGTAATATTTCTTAAATCCACTGGCAAATGTCATAATACCTTGAGGTAAAACAATGATACTTCTACCGTGTGCTTCAAGTGTTTCTTCCAATGAAGCTCTATCTACACCCTTTGCAAATCCACTGACAACAACTTCATAATTTTTCACAGCATTTTGAGCGATATTTTTTGTGAATTTTAGCGAAACATCAGTTGCTTTTCTTGAGCCAACTATTGCAATTGAAGGTTCCTTGAGTAAATTTTTGTTACCTTTAACATAGAGTAAGGGTGGAGAATATTTGAGTTTTAGATTGTTTTTTAATATTGGAGAATATTCATCAAAACTGAATGGGATCAAGTCAAAACCTTGGTTAAGTAAATCTTCCACCAGAAAAGAATAATTGGGAAGTTCTGTTTTAGCAGTATCAAGGTTGATCAATTCCTTTTGATTCAAATCAAATTCGTTTTGCCAATCATTTCTATCTAAATCAAAAAATTCTGCAAAAGTTATTTTCTTTTCCTGCAAAATATCTACGATCAAACGATTGATTTTTTCGGTTCGCCACCGTGGCAAATGGGCTAATGCCATCCAATATGCGTATTGTTGAATTTCATTCATTTAAATATCTCCACCTATGGTTTTTGCGATTACTAATGGAGCAATTTTCTCCGCTCCGATTTTTGTAAACATTTTTGCTATTTCTTTTAATGTTGCTCCGCTGTCGAAGATGTCGTCGATCAATAAAATTTTCTTTCCGCCAATTTCCGCTTCTGCTTCATAAGAAAAAACATCTTTCACATTATCCCGTTTCAACACATAATTCTGAAAGATTTTCTGGGGTTTGGTTTGATGAATTTTCTTTAATTCGTTGGAAAACGGAAACTTTAAAGTGTGAGCAATTTTATAGGCAAAATTTTTCACCAGATCACCGGATTCCGTTGGCGGAACATACACGACCAGATCGAATTTTTCATCTCCGAATTTATGTCTGAACGCTCTTAAAGTCAAAACTAACAGATGATTCGGGAAATCTCCGCCATTCTCATACTTACAGCGATGAATAATTGCTCCCACATTGGAAAAACCATAATAGGAAGCTGCGATGCCGGTCACAATATTGGAACTGCTCGTTTCGACTTCCAATTCAGGATAAAATTTTTGCTGAAATCCTTGGATTCTTTCTTTCCAATGATCGTTGGGAACATACTGCGGATTTCGATGCAAACAGTTATTACAATTATCACATTCCCCAACCGAATCATCTCCGAGATAACTACAGAGAAAATCCATCCTGCATTTTGTTGATTCGCAATAATCCACCATCTGCGAAAGCTCGTTCATCTTAAAATCACGAAGTTTTTCAAACGGTTCAATATCCAGTTTGGAAGCACCGAATTGATACTCGTATTTTTTATCGCGACCATACATAACTTCTCTGATAATACCCTGATCGATCAAATCTGCTCTGATCACCCGAACCTGCGTTTGTGTCAGATTTGTTTTTCTCATCAAATTCCATTCACCGAGCGGTTCTTTCTTCAATGCTTCGATAACTTTTTCATATTTTTTCAGCGAAGGACGGCTGTTCTTAATGAAATGTTCCGGCAATTCTTTATCTTCGGGATTGTACAGCAGAACAATATTTGTTGGAAGTCCATCGCGTCCCGCTCGTCCGATTTCCTGGTAATAATGAATAGGAGATTGAGGCATCTGCGTGTGAATGATGAAACGAACATCCGGTTTGTCGATGCCCATTCCCAGAGCATTTGTAGAAACGATACATTTCCAGCGATTTTCCTTCAACCCGTTCTCGATATCTTTGCGAGAATCGGAATCCAAACCTGCATTATAATTGGCGGCACTGATATTTTCCGATTGCAGCCAGGCAGCATATAAATCGGTATTCACTCTCGTTCCGGTATAGATGATACCATTCCCTTCCTGTTTTTGTAAGAATTGAGCAAGCCAAGCCATTTTGGAAATTTCATCACCTACTCTCACGACACTCAAATAAAAATTTTTGCGCAGCAAATTTCCCCTGATCAGAGAAGTATTTTTACCGATCTGTTGGATAATATCATCAGAGACTTTCTGGGTTGCAGTAGCGGTCGTTGCCAGAACCGGAAAGTTTTCAGGAAGCAGCCGAACCAGGCTGATTATGCGTCTGAAAGCAGGTCGGAAATCGTGTCCCCAAACCGAGATACAATGCGCTTCATCGACCACGACCATTGAAAGATTCATCTTCCGAACCGCTTCCAACCACTCAAGATTTTCCTGTCTTTCCGGAGCGATGTAGAGAATCTTTATTTTTCCGTTTACCGCTTTTTCGAGTATTTCCGTATTCTCTTCGTGTTCCTGTTCGCTGTTTATACATTCGCAGGCAATTCCGATGGATTTCAGATATTTTACCTGATCTCGCATTAAAGCTATTAAGGGTGAGAATATAATTGTCATTCCCTCAAATTGGGTTGCCGGATATTGATAGCATAACGACTTTCCAAAACCTGTTTTCTCGATCAAGACTATTCTCTCACCTTTCAGGATTCGTTCGATGGTTTTCCATTGATCGTCGTAGAAATGATGAATGTTGAATATTTTTTGAAGTTTTTGTTCCGCTTCAGTTCTGGGCATAATCATAGACTGTCCTATGTTTTTTGGCTTATTGTCACCTATAGTATTGTTATAAGCTGTTGGAAATGACTTATAAATGTTTTTAAATATTGTGTCGGCTAACTTACGATTATATGCTTTATCATCAGTCATTATACTGCATAAAATTTCATATCCTGCATAGCTGCACAGTATATCGCTCATTTCCATAATGTTAAAATCATAATTATTAATCATGTTTTTGTCCTACAACATTGATAAAAATGAAAAGGAGATATTCATCGTCAATAAAAAATAACTCATAGTCTCATTATTATTTTTAAATCAGTTGTTAAATAGGCTTTCTATATGTGGCGTATGCTTGATGATGACGGCGTGTTTATTAATCCTGTCATACCTCCGGCAGTCCCGCCAAATGACTGTCTTGTCAGAACCAGTTTTATGGCTTACTCATACTGACGGATAGCTTAATATTGCGCTTGAAAAGTTTGAAAAAATAGGTAAAAAGTTAGGGGTGATTTAACGAAGAAGCTTATCTGTTGCTATGGTGTGTAGGGGAGTTGCCGTCCGGTGGAGTGATTTGTTATGCTCATTTTTTATTAAATCTTACAAAATAATCATCTATTTCAGGTCTCATTTCAATACCCACACGCTCAAAACAGTCTAATAAATCTTTATATGCTCCTTTACCACCTAAAAAATCCCAAAATTCTTCTGCTACTTTCAATTCATTATCTAAGTCAAGCATACCTGCCATTGTCCAACGACTATATGGTTTTGGTTCATATGGATTGTAAGGTATCGCTATTAAAGTATGTACTTTAGCTTCTGGATTATCAGCTAAAACTACTGCTGACCATTCTAAAAGTGTTCGTTTAAATTCTTTAAACCCGCCTTTATTTGGTTTTGCAGTTTTTATATCGAATAAATAAAATTCACCGCTATTACTTTCAAGGTAAACATCTACCATTGTTGGTTTTACGGTTCGCATTTCCCCTTCTCGGCAAACTTTTCTTAATATTTCAATTTCTTTGGGCTTATTGGGTTTAACTTGTGCAACAGTCAATTGATCCATGATTTTTTGTATTTCAAATTGAGCTGCTGTACTGATCTTATCACCAACTATTACATGCTTTTCTGCTGTTACAAAATGATTTTTAGCTAATGCAACGGCTACAGGTTCAAAGATTGTTGTCCCAAAATTAGTGTTTAAAGAATGAATAAATGCATACAAAGCGAGTCTGTCTTTACCTAAAAGTCTTGTGTGGAAAGGCATTGCAGCAGGTTCGGGATTGTATTTTTCAAACCTATTTCTTAAACTTGTTCGTATTGTTTCTTCAACTAATTCTATTTGTTGTTTTGATAATGACATAATTAAAATATTAACAGTCAATTATTTTTTTGGGTTGAAAATTTTCAATAATTTGTCCTAGAATATTACCCCAATCTTCAAAAGCATAACGCAGATAACGTTCTGCTTGCTTTAATTCTTCTTTTGTCAATCTTCTACCAATACGCTGTTCAGCAGAAAATTGAGCATCTTTTTTAGTAATTTTAAAAAGTATATTCTCTTTCATTTTACTTCTCTTTCATATGAAATATTATTTCTGCATAAGCAGACCTATCTTTTTCAACACGATTTAAAACGGGTCTTTTATATTCATTAACAATTTTCATGTTAGATAGTTCAGCAATTTGTGGGTAGAAACCATACTTATCATTGGCTACTAAAAACACATCATAATCTTGTTTTAAAAAACGTTTACAATTATTCAAAACATCAGAAATACCTTTAATATAAGACTTTCGCGCTTCCAATCCCTGACCTTTGTATAAAGGGCCGATCTCCAATTCATCCTTTCTTTCAAAGCGAAATAAATCATAAGCATAGGCATGTTGTTCATGATAATCTATTAAACCAACATATGGCGGACTTGAAAAGATACCAGCAATTTTGTTATTATTTATTAACTTGCTAAATTTGGGATCTTTCTCCTCTAATTCTTGAACAATATTTATTGATCTACTATCTCCAACTAGACATTTTTGGAAAGTATCAGTTCTAAGTTTATCAAATTGAATAACTCGTATAATAGTATCTTGGGTATATCTTTGCCACCAACTTAATATAGAAAATAAAGGCTTACATATCTTGCCGTGCTTTTTACAATAATAGGTTGTGGTTACAGGCTCTTTTAATGTTGCTAAGTCAGCATGAGTTGTTGCACGGCACGAACGGACTGTACGACTCAAAACTAAAGCAAGAATTTTTTTTGTTTCTGGGTTTTTAATGGATTTTATTTGTTTAAAGACAAAATCAATTTCATCTCTAACAACTTGTAGAAACCATTTATCCAGAAATGAATCATTTTTTTCTTGTTTTAATGAAATTTTATAATCATCTATAAGTTTATAGTATATCTGTAAAAATTCATCAGATTTTTGTTTGCCATATAACTTTTCATTTATTTCTTTTTGTCTGACTTTATACTTAAACTCCGGTGATGGAAAAAACTTGCCGTTAAATATTTTCAACTCATCTAATAATCTATTCTCAAAAGTCACATTGTTCTTTTCTTTTTGAAAATTTTCAAGGTTTTGCGTAATTATATCAGCTGTGTTTCCGACATCATTAATGTCATATTTTCCAACTTTAACATTACTTATAAAGGCATTAAATGCAGAAACATCAACTCCAATTGAATGTAAATTTAATTCACTTGCCTGCACAAGAGTTGTCCCACTACCACAAAAAGGATCTAAAATAATATCGCCTGCTTTAAAAAATGATTTATTTTTAAAATTATCAGTATGCTGATCTAAAAAATATTCAACGAGTTGCGGAATAAATTTTCCTTTATATGAATGCAATCTATGAACATGTTTTGTTGTTTCAGATTCTTTGTATTCAGAAAATGACAAGTTCCAGTTTAGATCATTTCCCAACTGCCTTTTCCATCGGTCTTCTTTTGTCTCATGATTCCTTTTGTAATATTCTTCTAAATCATATCTGTTTACGAAAGCATTACCGTTGTTTCCGTTTTTAGGAATTCTTCCATATTGAATTAAATATGATATATTTGATGGAGTAACATTTTTACTTATGTATTTAGATGCCCAAATGCTTGCTTCTTTTATTGTCATTAAATCTTGCATATTTAACGTTTCCTTAATCACTATATTTATTTTTGTCTTTTAATCTATCAGATATCATACTGCTTAACATCCCATATCCTTCATAGTAACGCAGCGTATCACTCATTTTCATTATGGTCAAATCATATTTATCAATCATGTTTTTATCCTACAACATTGATAAAAATGAAAAGGAGATATTTATCGTCAATAAAAAATAACTCAAAGTCTCATTATTATTTTTAAATCAGTTGTTAAACAGGCTTTATAGATGTTGCGTTTTCTTGCTGATGACGGCGTGTTTATTAATCCTGTCATACCTCCGGCAGTCCCGCCAAATGACTGTCTTGTCAGAACCAGTTTTATGGCTACTCATACTGACGAATAGCTTAATATTGAATCAAGTTGGGCACGCTCGGGAATGACATCCCTTTTAACTTCTGGTTACCAAGCCCCAGCTTGGTAACCCATAACCCATTTTCACTGTCCCCTGCTTCCGCCAACTGATAGTGCCATATGGCAGTAAAGTAGTTTTTTCTATTTCTTTAATAATCTTCAAACAGGGATACCCCAAAAATTCGATGAAGATTTTCTGGATAGTGCATGAATAAAGTGTTTTCGGAGAATTCTTCGCGGAAAATTACTTTTAGAAAAACTGTTAATTTGTATCTATCCTTGCTGTTGTCACCCTGATCCGCCAGCTGGCGGATTGGGCGTAATGAAATGAAGACCAGTCGAAGGGTCTGTCCCACTTCGCACTTC
>ASNI01000035.1 GCA_000404785.1 Cloacimonetes bacterium SCGC AAA252-N17 | reverse complement strand
CTCGGACATTTATTTTACACATATATTGCGATAAGTACAATCAAGACATCGTTTATTGGAAGAAGTTCTTTGAGGAAAGTAATTAATATTCAAAATATCAAAAATCTCAGCGATCAGATCTTTTGTATAAGTTTTACGCCTTTCAGTTATTGGTATTTCCTTAATAAAATTATTCGATCTGACATACACGATATATGCCTTATTTACAGATTTATGAAAAATTTCTTCAATAAGAAGGGCATAACAGGTTTGTTGGATAACATAAGTTCGGAACACCCTATCCTGAAATTCTGCATACTTATAATCGAGGGGGGCAGCTTGCTCGTCATCAAAAAAGAGCACTTCATCAACTCTTCCAACTAAATGAAGTATTTCAGACGATAAATAAACATCAGTCTTTTTATCAATACATCCGAGCTTTTTTCTTAGATATTCTTTATTGATTTCGGATTTATACTGATGGATATTTCTTCCTTTCATAACAAGATAACGTTTGTCTTCATGCTGCGAAATATTCAGGCAATTCATAAAGTATATAAACCGAGGACAATATAGATATTCGATAATTTCAGAAGGTGTGACGTATTTCATATTACATCAGAAGTGCAAGCAGATCATCCTTGATAAGTTCTTTATCAAACGCCTGCCCCAGAAGTTTACAGGATTTAAAATCCTTTTCACACATTGGAAAAATATACACCGAATCTTTTTTAGGATTCATAAGATCTAAAATTTTTTGATGAAGCTCTTTAATCTGAGCATTATTGAGTTCACCAAGAAATACTGATTTTTGTACTCGATAAATACCTGCTTCTTCACAAGCTTTTGCTATTTTCGTTCTTGATTTATTTTTTACGATATCGTATATTACCCAAGTGAGCATTAAAACTCCTTCCTTTTTCCAATTAAGTAGTTTGCAAAGGCATGAGCATCCGCCTGTATAGTATCAATTTGCTTAAGGTTTCTGTTTTTATGTCGGACAATCTTATCGAATTCTTCAAGAATAATAGGAACAACATATTGTTTTCCATCATCGTTCAATAGAAATCCTTGCTGCTCTACTTTGAAATAATCATCTTTTATTTTTCTTCTGGAAAACATATGAAATATCGGTCTTTCAACAAGAATGCGGAAGGGTTCGATCATATCAAAGACGAGTGATTTCTTGTTATAATTATCTGTATGCAAAATACCGATATAAGGATCGAGTCCAGCAATAATAAGAGCTTTTTCTACTTTGCTGTACAGAATACCATATCCGTAATTGAGGATTGCATTGAATTGATCCCGAGCCGGTCTATAGCTTCTCCCTAAGAATTTATATTTTCTTGGAAGAAGTTTCGAGATAGCTTCAAAATATAGACGAGATACATTACCTTCAGTTCCAAGCAAATTAAATCTCTTATCTTCTATTTTACCAGAAATCTTTGATATATTATTCTTCTGGTTATTCATATCATCAATATTTTTACGAACGCCTCCGTGAGACTGCTCTCGTTTCTTTACGAGCTGCTTCAGAAATGAGATTTGATTGTTAATCTTCCGCTCAATCCATACCTTAACCGCTTCTAATCCCTCATCCTCATTATAAATCTCAAGTAGTTTTCTTCTTATATAAGTTGTGCTTCCAAGTTTGGGAAACCATATTCGCCCGTATGGATCGCCATGTTGATCTACAAACACGATATCGATGTTATATTCCATTGCCAGTTGAATAGCATCTGTAGTGATCTGCGCCGCATTAGCCACAATGATCGATGAGATCCTTTTTGGAGATATTCTTTGTTTTTTCTCATCGATTTTCACTTCAAAGAGTTCGCCGACTTTATGAAGATATGTGCCGTAGGATTTCAGGAAGAGTTGCATGGTCGCTCCTGTTCGATATAAATAAAATTTATCTTTGAGACATATACTTTTCGATAGGTTAAAACCTATCTTTGATACATACAAAATCCTGTGGATTCATAGTCTGAAAGACTTTGATTGTATCGAGCGAGGAGTTTTAACTCGACGTGTGTATATTTATTCATCATCAATTTCTTCGAGTTCCTTATAGGTTGTTCCTTTTTTATGATGTTCTTCTTGGTTTTGGATATATTTCCTTATGAATTTTACATGCTTTTTTGATATTGTTAAAATACCATAACCTTCCTGCCAATACAATGTGTCCTCACCAATTAGTTCATTATTTACAAAATACGATGAAGAACCTTTGATTAATTTTACTGCTTCCGATATTGGCATTTTGGGAGGAATATAGATCAACAAATGAACATGATTTTCTATTCCGCCAATTTCATGAAGAAAAAGGTGATGTCGCTTGCATTTGTTTTCAATGAAATGATAAACCTGGTTTCTAAATTTCTTATCTTCGAGATATGGTTCGTTGAGCTTTGTATGAAATACTAAGTGATAATATATTGATTTGAATGTTCTGCCGGACATTTCTTGCTCCTTTCCCGATAGGTTAAAACCTATCTTTGATACATACAAAATCCTGCGGATTCATAGTCTGAAAGACTTTGATTGTATTGAGCGAGTAGTTTTAACTATTCGCATATGGTTTCGTTTCAGCAAGGTGTTTTAACTCATTGCGAATATCCATGTAAATAATTAAAACACATAATCATCATAATTGTCATTTGTTCTTATCCAGCCGGTGTGCTTATCATAACATGATTCCACCTGTTCGTTGGAGATGTAAACAATTCCGGTATTTTCGTGCTCATTTTCAGGAACATATTTTTCAGGAACTGAAATCACATAATCATAGAAATCTTTTTTGAATTTCAGGAATTCTGTTTTTCTTTTGAATGTGTCTTTAATATGTTTTAGATTTACGAATTTTTGCCAAACTTCAATTGCAGTTTCGTCGTATTCGATGAAGACATCTTTTTTATTATATAATTTATCATCGATCAATTTGAAAGATTTATACAAATCGGCAAACTGCAAATTTGCCAGAAATCTTAAAATTATTTCCGATTCATCATTTGCAATTTTTTCTTTTAGAATCTGATAATATGAATCCATGTTTTTCAAGAATTCAGATTCGGAAATTTTTGTTTTTCTTCCCAACGATTCTTTTGTTTCAATAATACTCAATGCTGATTTCCCATAAATATATTTTGAAAAAGGAGTATTATTATGATTTTCATTTAAAATCTCAAATATTCTTACATTCCCCTTTTTATCAGAAAAATTTCGATTACATCTTCCACAAACCTGGTTGATGGATTCAAGAGGACCAAAATCCCGCCAAACGTTCTCAATATCGATATCAACACCTGCTTCTATCATTTGAGTTGAAACGATTATTTTACGATTTTTTGATTTTTTTATATTCTTGATTTTTTCAAATCTATGTTTGGGAATGATGTTTGTCGCGAGATAAAAGTAATCAGCATCCAGCTTCATATTTGTAAGATGTTGAAATAAATCTATCGATGAATTGATCGTATTCATCACAAACAGATAAGATTTGTCTGAATTTTCAATCTCATTTTTACATTTCTTTATAAAGTTTTGTAACACGATACTTTCAGACACAAAATCTAAATTTACTCGATCAAATTGAGCAAAATATTCCGATTTATTTGGAACAAGCTCGATAATCTCGTCTGGTTCAAAAATTCTTGGTTGAGTAGCTGTTATCAAAATAAAATAAACATTAAACAATTCAGATATTTTAAGAAGTGTTTCCCGAACAAGTTTCCAATATTTATAAGGAATTGTCTGCACTTCATCGAGTAAAATTATTGAATTTGCTAATTTATGAAATTTCTGTATCATCCTATTACGATTTGAAAATAATGTATGAAATATCTGAAAAAAAGTTGTAACAATAATTTCAGATTCCCAGCTTTCGATCATAAATTTTGCTTGTCCAGATTCAAATTCTGCGTCATTATCTTTTTGATTATATGAAATTTCTGCAAGATGATGATGTTTTAACAATATATTCGAATCAGGATTTTTCAGGATTTCATCAAATATTTCATAATTCTGATCTATGATACTTGTGAAGGGTAAACCATAAATTATTCTCGGTTTAATTCCACTTTTTTCCAATCGTGTTCTCAATTTTAAAGCAGTCGATAAACAAGTTAGCGTTTTTCCGCTTCCGGTTGGAACATTCAAAGAAAAAATCTTATATTTTAGATTTATTTGTAAAATTTTAGAATTAGCATCCTGAAAAATCGATTCCCGTATTTTATCTATTTTTGTTACTGGTTTACCGAATTTCAAAGTCTTATATCTTTCTATCAAATCGTCATCTATATTGACACGATGGTCGTTATCAACGTTTCCAAAGATTGCATCTTCTTTGTCAGAATGTAGAAGTAATGAATAAAGAAATTGGAAAATTAGATAATATTCAATTTTTTTGTGAAACTTTTTAAAGAATTTTTTTTCCTTTCTTCTTAATTCTGTAACAAAATATTCGTTTAGCGATCTAGGAATATCTGTAACTTTTATCGTTAGAGACAATCTGTTATTTATCTCATCAAAAAGAAATTGTAACTCCTTTTTATCAATAGCATCTAATTGCCTATCAAGATGTTCAATTGGGATATCAAGTTCGTTCGATTCATCTGAAAATGGAATTGGATTATTGATATTCCCGTGATGTTTTTTGACCATTAAATAAAGATAGAATGGCATTATTTGTAAAAATTCATCTTCTTTATCTTTCACATATTCTTTTGCAATCCAAAAAGACAAAACAGCAGAAATCAAGGAATGACCAGTTTCCGGTTGATTTTTCATTGTTGTTCTTTTTTCTTCGTCTTTTTCAAAAAGATATTTCTGAAAGTAGGAAGTTGCTTTTCCGAAATCGTGGGAAAAGCCCATCAACCAGACAAGCTTTTCCCAATAATTATTTGTAAAATAGGAAGACATATTGTGCTTCGTTTCTTTGAATTTTTTCAGACAGGAAGCAGCAACATTTTGTAGATGAACAAAAAGTAATTTATCAGGATGAGAATAGATTTTAGAAGAAAACAATGTTCTTCCCTTCTTCTGTTTTCCAAAATTGTGTAACTTTACATTTTATCGGTTTTCCATTTCTCTCAAAAAGAATATCTTCCCGTTTATTTACAACTCGATTAGGTTGCATTAATATTGGAAAATTTACTTTGAAGATTTCTCTCGAAACTTCAAAATCAACCGAATCATCATCTTTCAAATAAGAACAAGGTAATACAGAATCAATCATTATCCAATCATCACTTTTTGAATCCTCAATTTCTATTTTATCGATCAATTTAAAATTTGCCAGAAGTTCACTTAAACCTAATGATACGGAATACACAGATTTATGGTTTTCTAAATTCGATTTTAGCAAATTGAATATATTATCGTCTTTATGGGAAAAATAAATTACATAAGCAGAATCCTTTAGGAATTCAATCCGAATTTGTGTACGGTTTTTGATTCTCCAAAAATGATGTTTCGTATCTATCAGATTCTGCGTCCAGCGAACTTTCTTAATCGGATTCTGAATAGATAATGCGATTTTGAATTCATCTGGATTTTGGAAATGTTCGAGATATTCATTTTTATCTAAACCGATAATTGCAGAAATAATTCCAATAATCGTTGGTGGTGGTGGAAATTCAAAAGTAAGAGGAGATGTTGTGGTATAGAATTTTTTGAAATGAGCGTAATCTCCCCAAATTTTGAATTTGAGAATTTTATCCATTTTTCCTTCGTTACAGAGAGATTTCTGCAAATTTCTCTAAATCACTTAATTTGATTTCATCACCATTTTTCGCAAATTTCATTCGCTCATCTGCTTTAAATTGGATATTTTCTATTTTATCATTATGAAGCTCGAGCTGTTCAAATAGTTTTGTTATATCTATTTGATAGTCTTCAGGTTGGCGAATCTGTTCGTCTCTTTTATCTGACTTTAATTTTATCAGATTATCCAGATCACCGATAAAGAAATTTGTTTCTTTATAATTTATGAATAAAAGCAATCTTGGCATTTGACCGAATTTTGAACGCGAGATCAATCCTTTCGTTCCGTTCCAGATCGCATCTTTCAAAAGTTCGATATCTTCTGTTTGTAAGTTTGTATGTTTCGCTGCGTTTTCATTTACAATTCCGTAAAATCCAATCAAAGAATATGGGAGAATATCTTCTTCACGGAAAGTTTTTTGAGTTGCATCTTTTTTTGCAGCAAATGCTCCTGTTCCTTTGATGTGTTGGATTTTCACGGAATGAAGAGATTTACCCATTTTAAATTGAATGGGACCTGTCCAGGTTATCGAACTTGTAACACTTTTACCTTTTACTTTCAAATCTAAAGGAATTGTTGCGCCAAACAAACGAACATCAATACATTCAGCCAAAATTGATTTAGAAATTGCCTGTTTTTGCTCTTCTGCCGACATCTCCTTGAGTTTATCTTTATCTTCCGGTAAATAATCAGCAGCTCGAAGTTTTGCATCCTGAATATGTCCGTCATTATCATAAATTACTTCTCGCACAAAAATGTCATTTCCTTTTTCATTAATGTAATCTCTGATTGTTCTTTTCAGTCTTACATCAGTTACTAAATTTCTCCCTGTTTCTTCATCCATTCTCGGTTTGTTCTCATCATTCGGGTCGCCGTTTGGATTTGCATTCTGGATATCGTATAAAAACAATATCTCACTTCGGTTTTTAATTTCATTCATTTTAATCCTCCATAACTTTTTCTTCTAATTTGATCTTAAAATATTTTAATAGATTCATTCCCAAAACAAACACAAAATTCATTTCATCGACAGGTAAATTCCAATATTTGAAATTGCCTGCTGAAATCAGATATTTGGAAATAAGTTTTTCTAATGGAACATAATAATTTGAATTATATTGCTCCAATTTTTCGATAATTTCCGGAAACAAAGTTGAAATATCTCTTCCATCCATTTTCATCCCTTTAAGTTTACTTCTGAATGGAGTTGCCCCTCTTTCTCTTTGTTGGATATTCAAAAGGAATTGAGATAATACTCCCACCAGAAAAATGCTTCGCTGCACATCAGTTTCAAAAAATTCTTTGAAAGTTTCAAAGAATAATTCGACTTTAGATTCCAGTTCTTCTTTTGATTTTATTTCAAAAGATACATAGAATTGACTGTCCATTTCGTTCTCCTTACTTTTTAATCTGAAAAGATTTAATTTGTTTAAAAAGTTTATTAACATAAATGATTTTATTGAATCAAACCAGAAAAATTGGTCATTAACAAAACAATTTCTTAAATGATAAATTATCTGCTGAATAATAAATTGATAATCGATTCTTGTGTCATTGAAGATCTTTTGAGTTAATTCTAAAAAGAATTTGTCGTGATTACCTTCTATTTTGCTATTTGGAAAAAATGTACGCAAAACTCCGAAGTTGAATTTGAACATTTGTTTTCCTTCTTTATATTCTTTAAAGAAGATCATATTATCCACAAACTCTTTTGTCTCAAAAAGTAGTTTAATCCTTGAAGGCAATACATCTTCGATTAAAGCTAAAATACGGAAAACACTTTTTTGAGGTTTATCAAAAAAGAGAAGATTAAAAGTAACATTATTTTTCTTTTTTTGAAGAATATCAAAAACTTCATTTTGTGCATTCGTGATGGTTACTCTATCTGCATCATTAATTCTTTGAGATTTTTTATATTCCAAAATCGTGTCTATGATTTCTTCTTTAGCGTTTTCATTTGTTGTTTTCGGAATTAAATAATAACGCAATCCATAGAAATTAAAAATGAGATTCTTATCCATCATTTTTA
Organism: Cloacimonetes bacterium SCGC AAA252-N17; assembly: GCA_000404785.1. Classification (GTDB taxonomy): domain Bacteria; phylum Cloacimonadota; class Cloacimonadia; order JGIOTU-2; family JGIOTU-2; genus Celaenobacter; species Celaenobacter polaris. The sequence continues at coordinate 2,747 of ASNI01000035.1, read as the reverse complement.
TTCCGAGCTCAATATCGAGAGCACAATCAAGACAAATAGGATAGTTCTTCCAACTTTTGCTTTGGTCAAAACCTCCGGTAACCATTCCGGGTTTATCGACATTATAAAACTTTAAAGAGGTGAAATAACCATAAACTTCTGCTTTATTCATATTGCAAATGGAGCATAATTTGTCTTCAGAGAATGAAGTTTTTTTAAAAGTTTTGGAGTACTTATAATCAACTTTGCTTTCTTCTGTAATGAATTTAGAGAAAAAATCGTAATCACCTATAAATTTTTGTTTTCCATTTTCTAAAAAAACTATAGTAAGTACAACTCCGCCACTTGCTAAATTTTCTGATTTTCTTTTGATTTCTTCTATTATTTCATCTGATTTAAATTCAAGTTCAGAGTTAACCATTTTAATAATTTTTTTTGAATTATCATCGAGGAAAGAAGTATTTTGATTCTGTGAAAACCAAGATTTAATTTTTTGATTAAAGCTTCCTGCAATGTTATTTGTTGTTTTACAAGTAGGAGTTTTATCTGTTCCTCTCGATGTACCTCGTTTATAAAGAAGTTTTGATCTTAAACTTGCACTATGCTCTCGATAGTCAACCCTACTGAAAACCCATTTCCAATCTTCACCAAATACATTTTCTTTAGCTTCGTTCTTTTCTTTTTTGAATTCGATTAATAGCAAATGAGGATAATTATTTGCATCATAAGAATCTTCCAACCAAATATCAAAATTGGATTTGATATTAGGATTGTTCGCTTTTTCAAATTTCCCGACTTCTGCAATCGCATTTATCATCCATCCTCCCTATTTTATTTTCTTCCTAATTCTTACTATTACACTACCCCTCAAACTCATCTAACATCTCCCTATATTTCAATCCCGTATATTTCCAATCTTCGGGTAATTCATGTTTGAAATAATTATACATCGTATATCTCATGTGTTTATTAAAATCCCTTTTGTTTCGGATCACATGGTCATAAAATGACTTCTGCCATTTGAATTTGGGAATATCATGGTTTTCACCATATTTTTGTTTAAATGATTCACGCAATTTTATAATGGTTTGATCGAATTTTTGATTGTCCACACGAAGGCGATAATGCGCATTATTATTTACATCACGAAGGCGATATTGGCCAATGTCGCCTTCGGTGGAATGTTTATGTGTATCATAAACGTTATAACCCAAAATGATATTGATATTGCGTGATGAATGGCGTTTTAAAAATTGCATTATCTTTGAATAATTTGCAACGGAATTATTGGGTTTTATCAATAAATGAAAATGGTCATAATTTAAACAAAATGCAAATAATTTCATACAAGTATTTTTCTTTGTTAATTGTAATTCATTGATCCATAATTCACATAATATTTCATCCTCAAAAAAGAGATAAACTCCTTGCACATTACATGTGATAAAATACACATACTCGCCATAAACTCTCTTCTGGCTATTACGATGCATCTTGAAATTTCCCCACCATACCAAAACCTCTTGCAACCTGTTTACCAATACCAAGGTATTCGGGTATATGGAAATTTGTAATAAAACTCCCAACAAAACATAGCATTTCAATGTTTTTGAAGTTCACTGTTTTTCCTGTAAACCTCCCATCAACTTTCACCATGTCAATATCAGGAATTGTATAGCCAAAACCTTTCGAAATTGTTTTAAGGTTTTCTCGCAAAATATGTTTTAAAAACGCCATTTGATCATATCTATTCATACGATTGTATTTGTTATAATTCTCCTGGTTTAAAGACATCCATGGTGATAAAAAACTGTAATCGATAAAATCATCAGCAGTTCCAAATTCCTCTTCTTTTAATAGAATCGATTTCTCGTTTATCACTTTCCTCCGGTCACCAATTTGAATATCTTCAATTTCCATAAATACTTTCTTAAGTAATTCAATACCTTCATTAATTCCTATGATCGCTGGTTTATGGTCGATTGTTTTAAATTGAATGAGTGGGTATGAATATCTAAATGAACCATCCTTTAAGTGATTATGAATTATATCGTAATTTGGATATTTACGAGAGATATACCCACGAAATTTCGGGATGTCAGAATTTCTAATTTCGGTCCCGTCAAATTCTAAAATAATTTCCTTTATTTTCATAAATTCCTTATTCGTATCCTTGCTGAAACAATATGATTTTTTTCTTATAATCATTTATTCAATCTGCTTGCTTCATTGTCAATTTTTTTTATTTAACTGGTGAATTAGTAAACTTGTCACTCTTATTAAAATTATCATTTGTCAATCATTGTGAAACTTGCTCCACGTTCTAAGCTCTTTTGTCATGCCGTGGTCTTGATGAAGGTGGATTGCATTTCTCTCGTCTTTCCTTAGGGTATACAGTGGTACATTTTTTATTTTTACACAACCCATCCCGATGAATCTGGATATTATTATATGTTTTTTATTTTTTCAAATAAATTCACAGCATATTTGACATGATATAATATGATATAAAAAAGTTTGCTCTCAGTCGGGGCGTAGCGCAGCCCGGTTAGCGCGCCTGGTTTGGGACCAGGAGGTCGGAAGTTCGAATCTTCTCGCCCCGACCACTTATAAAATTAGGAAAATTATGTTTTACATGTACATTTTACGGAATAAAAAGGATTCATTCTATATTGGAACGACAAAGAATCTGGTAAGAAGATTGAAACAACATAACAACAATCAATCAAAATACACTAAAGGAAAAGGTTTTTGGGAACTATCCTACT